>NZ_JAXMIH010000019.1 GCF_034366625.1 Prosthecobacter sp. | reverse complement strand
TGGACGAAAGGAGCCGCGTGTGTGCAAAGACCGGCAGAACAAATACACTTTCATGACCAAACCTCGTCACCTCTACACCCTTCAAGATGACCTTGCCCATGCATCCTAAAATGTGCTTAATTCAGTGCCATTCAGGTCAGGAGTCGATAGTTGACAGAGATGGCTGAACGAGCCTTTGAAGTTCTCAAATCGCCAAGAATCCAAGCAGCCGGGTTTCCGACTTGGCAACCAGCGTGTGTGGCAGCCTCGGCACCGTGTTGAACACATTGCGGCAGCGAAGATGGAACGGCTGGCTGTGCCTCCTGGGCAGCGCCTCGCCCTGCGGCTGGCGGTTGGCCCATCGAACGGATCGCCTGAGGCGATGAGACGTCACTTCATCGCCCGCACATGCTTCAAGGCCGCGTCCTGCATGAACTTGGAGGCGGCGGGGGTGTTGGTGTGGCCGGCGAGGATGTCGGTGTGGAGGGCCTTGGACATCGTGAGGGCGTTGTAGGCGGCATAGACGCTGGTGGGCGGGCAGGTGGTGTCGATGAAGCCGACGGTGACAGCGGCACCCTGGCATTTCGCGCGGGCGGCGAAGTTGACGTTGTCAAAGTAGCGCGAGGCCTGCAGCGCGGCGGCGTTGGGTTTGCCCTCGGCATCGTTGGGCACGATCTTCGGCCAGCCGCTGACGCGGTTCGCCTGGCTGCCGGTGTGATCGCAGCCGGCGGGCACGCCGGCGCAGATGAAGGAGACGCGCGCGTCGAGCCCCGCCGCGGCGAAGGCCTGGAAGCCGCCCTGGCTGCTGCCATAGACGATGAGGGTCTTGCCATCCCACTCCGGCTGCGCGGTGAGGAAGTCGATGGCGCGGACGAGGCGCAGGAACATGCCTTTGAAGTAGCACTGCTCGCGGTCCTGATTGCCGATCTGCGGATAGCCCTTGAGCTCGCCGGCGGTGAGCGCGTCGTAGAACGCCTTCGGCTTGCCGTTGGGAATGCCGTGCGCGTTGATGTCGAGCGCGAGCATGCCGCCCTCGTTCGCCGCCCAGGAGGTGCTGCCGAGAGTGGCGCTGCGCACGCCCGCGCCGTGCACGTGCAGGATGGCCGGCAGGGATTTCGCTTTGGCCTTCTGCGGTTTGCCGAAGTATCCGCTCACCGGTTTGCCGAGGCAGTCGATCTGCACATCGAAGGCTTCCACGCCCTTCACGGCGGCTTGCACCGGTGTCAGCGTCGATTTCATCGGCACCTTGGCCAGCTCGGCTTTCTGCGCGGTCCAGAGGCATCAAAATCCTCCGGGACGGGCAGGCTGGGCTTGAGCTGCAACGGATCGTAGCCCGCGCCTGCCATCGCGGAGGCCTTGCCGCTCGTGGTGCGCAGCAGCAGGAAGCCGGGCTCATCGAGCTTGCCGACGAGCGTGGCCTTGCCGTCCCGCACGTTCAGCGTCTGCGGCGGCTGAGGCTGCACGCCGTCCTTGGAAAACACGCACACCACCTTGCCCTCGGCGAGCGGTTTGCCGTCCTGCAGCGCCTCGATGGTGAAGGTGGCGGTCTCGCCGACGTGGTAGAGCGCGTCCACGTGATCGGTGCTGGCCTTCAGCGTGAGCACCGGGGCGGGCGTCTGGCCGTGCAGACTGAACGCGGCGAGCAGTAACAAGGTGGGGAGCAGTTTCATGACGGAGGGCAACGAGGGCGGGACAACGGATTTGTCCAAGGCTTATCCGCAGGCTGGCGTGGAACACGGACTCTCTCTGTCCCCTTCCCCGCATCTGAATGACATCGCTCTTGATCGCGCCGGAGTTGTTCTCCATGCTGAGTTCACTCCCATGTCAAAAAAACGCGGATGCCTGAAGCTGCTTCTGCTGCTCGTCCTTGCCGGCGCGCTGCTGACCTGGCTCGTGGGCGAGTGCTTTTTCAACCTGAACAGTAATCTCGTGGCCGTGAGCGTGCGCGACTCGAAACAGACGCTGCACATTCTCTCCAAACGCGGCACCTGGAAGCCCGCCACCGGCCTCACCACGGCCGATCTGGACGCCGCGCTCATCGAGCGCCATCAGGAAACCGGCATGCGCTGGGCCACGCTGAAGGTGCGGCGTGAGGGCGGCCTCGCGGCGGACGTGGCGCAGCGCGTCTTCGGCGCGGAGGTGCATGTCGTCACGCTTTCGCCCGAGCGCTTCGACTTCCTCACCACCTTCCAGCCGAAGTTTGCCCTCACCACGGCGAGCGAGCGCATGGCGGAGGAAAACCTGTGGTTCTCCATCACTGGAAACTTTCGCGATCCGAAAGGACGCCCCATGGGCTGGGTCTATCACGAAGGCAGGCAGGTGAACGTGCCCTTCGGCGAGTGGAGCGGCTGCTTCTTTGTCAAAGACGGCCGCCCGTGGTTCGGCCCGAAGTCGCTGCTCAACGAGGTGCCGGGGCTGATTCAGGAAGGATCGCAGGTGTACCCCTCCGTGATGAAGAACCACACCATCTTCTCCTACGTCGAGCTACAGCCGGATGAATTTTTCGACGGCACCAAGATCAGCTACCGCGCCCTCGGCGGCATGCGCAAGGACGGCACCATCGTCTTCGTCCTCTCCGGCGACGGCGGTGTGATGAACGTCAGCGAAGTCACCGAGATCGCCCGCAAGCTCGATGTGCAGCACGCCACCCTGCTGGATGGCGGCCGCGCTTTGCAATATTCCATCCGCACCGACGACGGCCCCTGGCACTTCACCGCCTTCAACACCCTCCTGCCCTTCACCCACAAGTTTCTTGAGCGCCAGCGCTCCCCAGTCTTCATCGGCGCACGGAGAAAAGCTCCGGTGATCGTGGGTGGTGGCAGCGAATGAAGCGGGATCAAAGCGAAAGCACCCGCGTGGCATCCTCCACCCATCCGGCATCCGGCAGAGCGAACGGCCTGAACGTCTCCAACCGCGATTCGTGCTCGCTGTAGAACAAAGCGCGATGCAGACCGAGCGTGCTGGCCTTCGGCGAGTCAATCAGGCTGGCGGAATCATTCGCGCTCATCTGGAAGAGCACGCGCATGCCCAGCTCGCTGACGGCCTTGCGGCTGAGACAGCGGTTGATGTTGTTGAGCGTGTCGAGGCTGGTGATGAGGTGGATGCCCAGTGGCGGGCCTTCGGCAATGATGTCGTTCAATTGGTTGCCAGGTTTCGGCGCGTCGTCGCCGCCAAAGGAGAAATCCTCCTCGTGACGGAGTTTGCGGAACTTTTGCAGGCCGTGGATGAGCAGGAAGATGGGCGGAGCGCCCGCGCTGCCTTCGTCGCTGCGGCGTTTCATCTCCGCATGGATTTCGGCGATGAACTCGGGCGCTTCGTGGCCCTGGCTGATCTTGGCGCGATCGTGCGCGATGCCTTCGAGGAATTCGCAGTCCGGCGTGCCGGGGAGAGCGCTGTGGATGAGGTAGAACTGCGGTGCCTGCCCGTGTGGATGCTGTGCTGTGAGCGCGAGCATGCCCAACCCCATGATGGCAGCGATGGCCTCGTCGTTCTGGCCGACGAGCAGCAGATGACGGCCGCTCTGACGCGGGAAAAGCGCTTCAGTGGGGCCTTTAATGGCATTTGGCAGGCCGAGCCAGCACTTGGGATCAGCGGGAACTTTGAGCGGAGGATTGGCAAGCGTGGTGGCGAGCAGCGCGTTGTCTCGCACATCGGCGGGCATGTTGCCCTCGAAGACGATGGGGCGTTTTGTGCCGAAGCCGCGCTGAAGCGCGAGTTGCGCGACTTTGACGAGGTTCGCATCCCGTTCCTCGTCGGTGAGCCAGACGACCTGGAAGGGGCTGTTCCCCTCGACGGCACCAGCGGCGTCGTTGTAGATGCCTTCGCCCGGACGTGAGAGCAACCGCGGCGCGGTGTTGCTGTCGTCCATGATGAGCGCGGCGTCGGCCTCGTTGCACTGAAGCGCGATGCGGATGACCATCTGGCCGAGCGTGGTGCGTGCGAGCGTGTACGCGCCGCCGAGTGTCTGCGAACCGAGGAAGACATGGATGCCAAAGGCACGACCCTGACGGACGATGCGGTCCAGCAGCAACGCGGCTCCCTGCGCCACGGCATCGTCCTCGACAAAGAACTCCTGAAACTCGTCAATGATGAGCATGCTGCGCGGCATCGGTTCCGTGCCACCGGCACGCTTGTAACCGGCCAGATCCTGCGAGCCGATCTTGCGATACAATTCACCACGACGCTTCAGCTCCTCGTCGATGCGTTGCAGCACGCTGAGCGCAAATTCACGGTCGCTCTCGATGGCGATGACCTTGGCATGCGGCAACTTCGCGTCGGCGTAGCACTTGAACTCAACGCCTTTCTTGAAGTCGATGAGATAGAACTCGACCTCATCCGGGCTGCACGTGAGCGCGAGATTGGTGATGATGATGTGCAGCAGCGTGGATTTGCCGGAGCCGGTCTTGCCCGCGAGCAGCGCGTGCTGCTTCGTGCCTTTGCCAATGGCAAGGTATTGCAGCTTCGTGGCACCCGTGCGGCCGATGGCGATGCGCAGCTCGTTGGTGGTGCTCTCAGACCACATTTCATCTGGTGCGACGACACTGAACGGCACCTGCACGCGATTCGAGTCGATGCTGGCCTGGCCGATCTGGTGCGCCAGCTCGGCGGCGATGGCATCCGGCGGCGCAGGATCGAGCGCGAGCGTGGTGATGCCACCGAAGGTAACAACGCCCTTCTCCCGCACGAGGCGCAGGCAGTTCTTGCGCAGATCCTCCGCCACGAGTCCCTCCGGCAGCGGCTGACGGCGGTCCCAGTGAATGAGCACAAACACGCCGCAGCGCGCGCCGCTCATCACGATGCTCTTCAAACGTGCCATCGCCGTTTCGCTGAACGCGGCGGGCAGTCCTGCGATGACGAGGAAATGATATTTCTCCGCCACGCTGCCTGCCTGCTCGTTGTACTCGGTGATCGTCGCGTATTCATTGCGCAGATACATCTGGATGACCTTCTCGACGTGCTCGTTGAGCTCGGCGAGGCGCTCCTCGATGTGATCGCGCTGCGTCCAGATACGGCGATTGATGAGCGCGGGCTCGTAATCGGCCAGATGCATCAAACCGGCGAAGTTTTGCCCTAGACCGACCGGGTCGATGATCGTGAAAGCGGCCTTCCCCGGTGGCGCGAAGCTCAGAAGGCGGAAGACGATGCCATTCATCACATCGGCCACCCATTTGCCGCCATCGTCATCGGTTTCGATGAGCAACGAACCTTCCTGCGGAAACGCGAGCGCGAGTGGCAGCGCGATATGCTCATGACTGGCGAGACTGAGTGGCGTGTCCTTGGCAAACAGCGCCGCAGGAGCGCTTAAATCGAGATTGAGCTGCCCGAAACGACTGGCATGGGGGAACACGGCGCGCGGCTGATAATCCGTGCTCCACGGCACGAAGTGGGAGGCGGTGTGGCAACTGATCTCATCCACTTGTGCCAGCAGGGGCGGCATCTTTTGATTCCATTCGGCCAGAAGATCGTTCCAGCGTTTTGCAGCAGCCGAATCCATCGCTGCCATCGCGGCGGCATGCTGATCCATGATCTGCTGGCGCTGCTGCGCGGCAGGACCACTTACCTCCGTCAGACTGGCGGCTTTTTGGGCCTCAAAACGCTGAAGACTGAGGGCGAGGAGCCGTTCATTGCGCGCCAGGCAGGCGGGAATCTGCGTGGCCAGCCGCTTGAGCATCGCCGCGCGGTATTTCTCACCCACCTCCTCGGCGCGGCTCCATTCAGCGGTGACTTGCGAGTCGGTGGCCTCGTACTCGGCCTGAAGGCGGGCCGCTTCAGTTTCCCGCGCGATGTTCAACTCCTCCACGCAGGCCTCGTAATCGGACACTGCCTGGGTCAATTGCCGCAGATCCACGCTGGGCTTGGAAAACATCTTGAACAGTCCGGTGCTTTTGCCCGAGCCAAGTTGATCCTCCAAACTCTGCGCCTGTGCCTCGATGGCCTCGACCCGGGCGGGAATGTCCGCCAGCGTGAGCCCACCCTCGGCGTGTGGCGTGCCCTTGCGATTGAGACGCTCCCCCGAGCTCTTCAAAACAGCCAGCAGGCGGTCTTTCGCGGCATTGAGACGTTCGAGCAGCGCGTTGACGACATGATCCGCCTCCTGAAGGCCGCGTTTGCGCAGGGAATCTGCCTGCAAGCGGCGCATCTGCTGCTTGCCGAGCCAGCGCTCGCGCTCCTTCTGCGTCATGGCAGGGAGGTCGCGCTTGATGCGGTCCTGATAGCGTTTGAAGGCGGTGGCGCGCGCCGCATGCCGCGCGTGGATGGACTGCGCGTATTCATCCCACCGTGCCGCGGTCTCGCCGAAAGCCGAGCTGTTCTCCGCGTCGAAGGTTTCGAGCTGCTGGAGATGATTCTGCTCCGCCGTGTAACGCCGGGCACGAATCTCGCGGGAGATCTGCTCGCTGCGCTGTGCGAAATCGCCGATGGCGGCGCGCAGCGAGGTATGCAGGGCAAGGATGCGCGAAGCGCGGAGGTCAAGGGAGCTGTTCACAGTCTTTGCGGATCTTTTTGAGCAGGATTTCGAGGTCATTCAAAACGGCGCCCGTCTTGCTGATGAGACCGGGCAGTGGTTCCAGGTAGCGTTTTTCAAACTCGAGCGCCTTGGCATCGCGCCAATGCACCTTGGTGGCGTGCCAGTGCTCGGAAAGTTCGCGGGCGTTTTGGATCAGGTTCATGACGAGTTCGCTGTTCTTGGTTCTCAGTTCGCGGTTTCTGAACTTACCGCCGGGGCGGGAGCTCCGTTGTAGGCTTCAATGATCTTTTGCAGCTCAACGAGGTGAGCGACGGCAAGGACGAGATCGCTGTCGATAAAATCACGCAGGGAATCGAGCTTGCGCGAGAGCGGATCAACGGTGCGGTCGTAATCGCGCGCCCACAGCTTGGTGCGGTCCATTTTGGCCTGGGCCTCCTCCAATGCGGCGCGGGCCTTGCGCACGGCCATCTGCTGCGCGGCGGGCGTCTCCACAAACTCGGACATGCGCGCGCTCATCAGCTCCGCATTGGCCTGGTCGAGCCGCTTCTGCCGTGCCCTGATCTGCGAAGCCCAAAAGGCAGGCTGCTCCGTCTGCAGCCACGCGCGCGTTTTTTTCACCGCATCCTGCGCCGTGTCGAGCGCCTGGCGTGTCTTGCTGATGAACACGATGAGCGCGGAGCGGAAGGCCTCGATGGCGTCGAGATTGGAGATGCGGGCTTGGTCGGCCATGATTTCAACGCTGGTTCAGGTAGTCCTCGATGCGTTGGGCTTTGCGGAGCAGGAAGGGCGTGTGCTGCTCGGACATCTCCATGAATTTCTTGATGGCCTTCATGGTGGTGACGAACTCCGTGGCGAATTTCTCATGCTCCGCATCCTGCCAGGTCTCGCCGAGGGAGGAAAAGCGACTTTGCAGCGCGGAGGCACGCTGCTGCATGTCCGTGTTGAAGCGTTTCAGTTCCTGCGCAAAGCGCCGGACCTCCTCGGGATTCATGATTGCCTGGGCCATGCGGCAATGATGAATGACGAATGGCGAATGACGAATGATTTTCTGGGGGACAGACGGGAACACCGACTTGACCTTCGGCGATTCTTTCGGTTGAATCAGCGCATTCATCCCAAGTCCATTCCCTTCGTGGGTGCAGGCTTGTCACCTCAACCCATCCCCGAAAAACCAAAAAAAGCTGTGGGCGTATCCGATTCGCCCACAATTTAGTGTGGCTAAACAACGTTCGGCGTTTCCTCGCGTCTCATAATATGAAAGTGCAGCGGATATTGCTCAGCATCGCAGGTGGCATCTTGCTGCTGGCGCTATTCGTTGCAGTCACTTGGGCACTCTCGATCAACTTTCCCGCGGAAGGAGCCGATACTCCAATCGCACGTCAGGTTGCCGTGACCTATTCGTGGGCCTTTTTTCTCGCGCATTCGTTGAACATTCGTGGCCTTCCACCCCCTGTGCTTTCTGCACTCATTCTTGGAGTCCTGGTGCTCGCTTATTCCGGCATCGTGTTCATCATCTTAACCTGCCTTGGCATTCCCCGCCGGAAGCAGCACCCGACAGACACATCGTCATGAACCCAAACCCCACCGGAATCGCCAAACAAAACGGATGCAGGCAACGGCTCGTATGGCTTCTGTCGTGTCATCGACGCCTCCCGCTCGCCGTCGCCTGATCCGAAGCGTTGTCCCTCAATCCACATACAGCAGCGCATTCGAGCTCAACAGCGCATGGCAGAGGGCGGTGAGGCCGAGAAAGGCGGGATCGCCGGGTGTTTTCAAAGGCGCGCCGAGCTGGACCTCAAGCGGGGTGGGATTGGCCTTGTAGAACTCGGTCTGCGCCTGCACGAACTCGACACCCTGCTGCACGTCGGATTCGGAGGGGGCTTTCCCATGCACGAGTTTCCAGGCGAGGCGGATTTGATCGGGCAGTTCTTTGCCGCCCTCGGTCTGCACGCGCTGAGAGAACTGCTGGGCATGCACACGCATGATTGAGCTGTTCATGAGCAGCAGGCTCTGCGGGCTGACGGTGGTGACGGAGCGTACATCGCAGCTTGGCTCCATGATCGGCGCATCAAAGGTGGCGAACATCTCCAACTGGCGCGAGCGGCGAGCCTGCACGTAGATGCTGCGGCGGAATTCATCGCCATTGAGCGGGATGACTTTGCCCGAAGGACGACCGGCGGTGTCGGTGGTGTCGATGCCGATGACCACCTGCCCTTCCTCGTTGAACATGACAGGAACGGGAGCGCCGCCGACTTTCGGATTCAATTTGCCACCCACGGCGAGCAGCGTGTCGCGGAGGATTTCCGCCTCCAGGCGACGCACGTTCATGCGACTGAGCAAGGCGTTGTCGGGATCAATGCGGTCACGCGTGGCGTCACGCGTCGAAGCCTGCCGGTAGGTGCGCGAGGTCATGATCTGGCGATGAAGCTGCTTCAAGCTCCAGCCGTTGCGCATGAACTCCGTCGCCAGCCAGTCGAGCAGCTCGGGATGCGTGGGCATGCTGCCGAGCTGGCCGAAATCGCCGGGGCTGGCGACGATACCCTTGCCGAAATGATGCATCCACACGCGGTTCACCATCACGCGGGCCAGCAGCGGGTGCTTGCCATCGGTCAACGCATTGGCGAGAGCGAGGCGGCGGCCGGTGGTGGGCAGCGCCGGATCTTTTTCCGGCAGTTCGATCTTCCGGTGAGAGGCGAGCACTGTCAGATCACTGGGGCCGACTTTTTCCTTCGGCTGATCATGCTGGCCGCGGTTGAAGATGAACGTGGCAGGCACCAGTTCCGGCTTCTTCGGCACTTCGGCGAAAGCATGGAGAAATTCCTCCTTCGGCTTCGTGTCACGCACCGCCGTCGCTTCCTCGGTCATCTTCTTGAGCGTGGCGGCGTGCTTGGTCTTGTTGGTCGTGTCGTAGAGATACAGAGAACCGGCGCTGAGCTGGTTCACACGCGGCCAGGCTTTGAGCAGCTTCGTCTGATCGGCCGTGCGTTTTTTCACCTCGGTGCGATAAGCGGTGCGCAGGGCGTCACGATCTTGCTCAGGGGCCTTCGCCAGTTCCTTTTCCAAAACCTCGGTGATGAACTCCTCCGTCTTCGCCAGCCGTGCGACATCGATTTTTTTGGCCTCGGCCTCGATCTTGGCGGCCTCGACGGCCTGCGCATCCGTGAGCAGCGAAACGAGCCGGTTGGCGGGATTGCGCCACGCTTTCGTGTCAAAGCCAGGCTCAAACACGGCCCGCAGCCGGTAGTAATCCGCCTGTGAGATTGGATCATAACGATGATCGTGGCACTGGGCGCAGCCGATGGTCAGGCCATAGAGAGAGGTGCCGACCATCTTGATCGTGTCGGCGATGTTCGCGTTCTGCGTCTCAGGATCATTCTTCTCCGCCGTGCCATTCGGCGACATGCGCAGGAAGCCAGTGGCGGTGAGCATTTCAATCGAGTCCGCCGAGAGTTTATCGAAGGGCTTCGGCATCATCTCATCGCCCGCAAGCTGCTCGCGCACGAACTGATCGAAGGGCTTGTCCTTGTTGAGCGCGTTGATGACGTAGTCGCGATACTTCCATGCCCATTTGCGCTCCAGATCCTTCTCGCCAAATCCTTCACTGTCCGCATAACCGGCGGCATCCAGCCAGTGGCGACCCCAGCGTTCGCCGTAGTGCGGACTGGCAAGAAGGCGATCGATCAGATTCTCGATGCTGGAGGCTGGATTCTTGATGTAAGCGGCGACAAAGGCATCGACTTCAGCAGGAGCGGGCGGCAGGCCGATCAAATCAAAGCTCGCACGACGGATGAACGTGACGGGATCGGCTTCAGGCGAGAACGAGAGTCCTTTTTCCGTGAACTTGGCGGCAATGAAGGCGTCGATGGAACTAAGCGAAGAGCCAAGGGCAGAGGGCAGAGAGTCAGAACCCCTTTGCCCTTCGCTCTTTGCTCTTTGCGGCGGTTTGACCGCCTGAAGCGGCTGCAACGACCACCACGCCCGTTCCTCATCCGTGAAAGCATGCTCAGGCCCGAGCTTTTCCGGCTCGGGGCGTGCGGTCTTGGCTCCTTGCGCGACCCAGGCTTCGAGCGTGGCAATGTCACGATCCTTGAGCTTCGCTTTGTCCTTCGGCATCTCGCCTGCCTTCACGAGTTCGATGAGATGACTCGTCTCCGCATTGCCGGGAACGACAGCGGGTCCACTTTTGCCGCCTTTGAGGATGAATCGCGCCAACCGCACATCGAGACCACTCTTCGTCACCCCTTCCTCGCCGTGGCACTGAAAACAGTGCGCCTTCAGGATCGGGCGCACGTCCTTTTCAAAGGTCAGCGGTGCGGCTGCGGCTGGAAAGGCCGCGACAAGCAACAGTGAGAGATGACGACGTGTGTGACGCATGAAACACATACGGCGTATGGGGCTTATCTTTCTCGAATGGCATCATCCACCGCCGTGTCTAGCACATCGCACGCTTCTTCGAGGGCCTCTTTCGTGACAGTCAGCGGCGGGCAGATTTTGACGGTCTGGCCCCAGGCACCGACGGGGGCAAAGAGCAGCAGGCCTCGCTGGTAGCACAGCTCGATGATGCGATGCGCCAGATCGTGATCCGGGTCTTTGGTGCCAGGTTTGATGGTCTGCATTCCAGCGACGAGACCGGTGCCGGTGACGTTGCCGAAGACTTTCGGATGGCGGGCCTGGATGGCTTTGCAGCGAGCATACAGGATGGGGCCGAGACGGGCGGCATTGCCGGTGAGGTCTTCGTCGAGCAGTTTGCGGATGTTGGCGACGACAGCGGCGCAGCAGATGGGATTGCCGGTGTGCGTGCTGGTCATGCTGCCGGGCGGGAACTGGTCCATGATGTGCTCGCGGCCAAGCACCGCCGAGATCGGCATGCCGCTGCTGATGCCTTTGCCGCAGCAGATGATGTCGGGCGAGACACCATAGTGCTCGAAGGCCCAGAACTTGCCGGTGCGGCCAAAACCGGCCTGCACTTCGTCAAAGGTGAGCACGACATTATGTGCATCGCACCAGGCGCGGAGTTTCTGCACGTACTCGACCGGCGCGAAGTCAGGGCCGACGCCCTGATAGCTCTCGATGATGACCCCGGCGATGTTGTCGGCGGTGAGGCCGCGATCGGCGATGGTTTTGAGGAAAGTGTCGAAGCTCGTGTCCGTCGTCCAATAACCATCGGGGAACGGCGCGTTGATGATGGCCGGATCTTCATTGACAATCCACGCCTTCTGCCCCGCCATGCCGCCCGCCTGCTGGCTGGCGAGCGTGCGGCCATGGAAGCCACGCGTGAAGCCGACAATACCGATCTTCGCTTTGCCACCGACCTTGATGCCATGCGCGCGGCTCAATTTGATCGCGCACTCCGTGGCCTCGCTGCCGGTGCTGAGCAGGAAGACCTTCTTCAAACCTTCCGGCGCAACCGAGGCGAGCAGTTCGACGGCTTCGGCGCGTTCCTCGCTGGGGAAGACGTAGTTGTGAATGAGGCCGCTGTTGATCTGGTCGATCATCGCTTTGCAAATCTCCGGCGCGGCGTGGCCGGCATTGGTCACGAGCACGCCGCTGCTCCAGTCGAGCCACTGGTTGCCGTATTTGTCGAAGATGTAGATGTCCTGCGCCTTGTCCCAAACGATGGGCGGCATGCCGCGCATGGACTGCGGTTCAAAGTGCCGCAGCTTCTCCAACGTGGCGACGGAGTCAGGATGCGGCAGCGGCGTGCAGATGCGGCGATGTTTCGTTTCGACGTGCGGAACCGTCTGTGGTGTGATGCTGAATTCTTTGCCCATGCAACGATGATGCACGCGCTGGAATCACGCTGCTACGCGCTTTGCGGCGAGTCGCGGTATTTTTGTGCGCTCACGGATTCTCGCGGCTCTTTTGCGCACGAAGTGTTCCACTTTCTCCTTCGGGCCAATACGCGCCGTCTTCGATCCATTCACGCAGCATGCCGATCTGATCCTCGGTGAGGCTGACTTCGGTGCGGGGCATCATTTTGGGATGAGTGCCGCCGCGTTGCACGGCGCTGATAAGCAAACTGCAATCGGGGTCGCCGGGCAGGATGTAGTCGCGTCCGCTGGCGCTGCGTGTGAAGGCGGCGGTTTTGCTTGAGAGATTGAGCGAGGGCGGCGGCAGGGTTCCGTTGTGGCAGGCGACGCAGTGCTGCTGGAGCACAGGTTTGACCTGAGTGAGGAAGTATTGCTCGCGCCCGCCCTTGCTGGCAGGAACCAGCGAGCAGGCGGTGACGACGAAGAGCGCAGGAAGGAAGCGAATGATCATGGGCCAAGCATAACGACGTGATGAAAACAGGCTATGCCGAGTTTGTGCAAAGTTGGGCCACCGCTTGACGCGGGGTAAGGCGTGTGGCGAGTATCTCCCTGATGAAACGCAAACACCCCACTCATCGGAATGGCCACTGCCGCATCGTTTTGACCGGGGGCCCCGGTGGCGGCAAGACCACGGCGGCCGATTTGTTCCGCCGCGAGATCGGCGAGAAAGTCGTGCTGGTGCCGGAGGCGGCCACGATGGTCTTCAGCGGTGGGTTTCCGCGCTCCTCCGAGCCACAGGCCATCCATGCGGCGCAGCGTGCCATCTACGAGGTGCAGCGCAATCTGGAGGACGTGCAGGCCGCGCTGTACCCTGATCGCGTGCTGCTCTGTGACCGTGGCACGGTGGACGGCGCGGCCTACTGGCCGGGCGAGCCGCACCATTTTTTCGCTGAGATGGGCAGCACGCTGGAGTACGAGCTGGCACGCTATGACGCGGTTATATTTTTTGAGAGTGCCGCGGTCGGCGGCATGGACATCGAAGGTGGCAATCCCATCCGCAACGAGTCGATGGAAAAGGCTGTGGAACTCGATAGCAAACTCCGCAGGCTGTGGTCGCGGCATCCAAAATTCATGCTGGTGCCACACAACGTGTCGTTCTTCAAAAAGATCTCCTTTGGTCTGGCTGTGCTGGACGGGATCGTTTCGGAGATGAGTTGCAAGCCGAAGCGAAAGAAGCGTTGATCGAAATGCCTCCATGCGCGTAAAGAAACGCGCATGAAAGTCGAACTCGTCAACACCGGCACGGAACTCCTCCTCGGAGACACCATCAACACCAACGCAGCCTGGATTGGCCAGCGGCTGGCGGCGCTGGGGATTCAGGTGACGCGGCAGACGATCGTACCGGACGGCGCGGTGATTCGCGTGGCGATCGCGGAGGCGGCGCAGCGTTCGGATGTGGTGCTCGTCTCCGGCGGCCTAGGACCCACCAATGATGACCTCACACGTGAATCGACCGCCGAGTTGCTGAGTCTGGAGATGGAACTGAATGACGGCGTGATGCAGCATCTGAACGAGTACTTTGCTAAACGCAGCAAACCAGTGAGTGAGGCGACGAAACGACAGGCGATGGTGCCGCGTGGTGCCGTCGTGATGCCGAATCTGTTTGGCACGGCCCCAGGATTGTATTTCCCGGCGGAACTGGGTGCGCCACTGGGCTGGAACACACACATCTTCCTACTGCCGGGGCCGCCGCGTGAGCTGAAGCCGATGGTGGAGAATGAAGTCGAGACACGCCTGCGCGAATGGCTGCCGGATGGCGGCTCGCGGCGTGTGCTGTATCTCAAAATCACCGGAGTGGGCGAATCGGACATCGTCGAGGCAGTCGAAAAGCAGTTGGAGGCGATCACGGGGCTCGATCTCGGCTACTGCATTCGCAATGGCGATGTGGATGTACGTCTGGCCGGGTCGCAATCGGCGGTGGATGAGGCAGCAGTCATCGTGCGGGCCGCCTTGGGTGATTGCATTGTCTCTGAGGACCGGCGGATTATTGAAGAAGTGATCGTGCAACTGCTCACGGAGCGCGGTGAATGGCTTGCCACCGCAGAATCCTGCACCGGCGGCACGATTGCGAGCCGTGTCACCGATGTGAGCGGCTCTTCGCGCGTGTTTGGCCACGGCTGGGTGACGTATGCGAATGAGGCGAAGCAACAACACCTCGGCGTGCCGGCGGAGTTGATCGAAACGCACGGAGCGGTGAGCGAAGAAGTGGCGTGTGCCATGGCGGAAGGCGCGTTGAAAAAAAGCGGAGCGGATCATGCCATCTCCGTGACCGGCATCGCCGGACCGACGGGCGGCACACCGGAAAAGCCGGTGGGCACGGTGTGGATCGCGCTAGCATCCAGGAATGCCGAGACCTGGGCACAGAAGCGCTTTTCTCCCGGTGCGCGGGATCGTTTCAAATTACTGACTTCGCAAGCAGCGCTGGAGATGCTGCGGCGGCGATTGATGGGGGTCGCACTACGTGCGTGACAGCTAGCGCGCGGCTTTGACGACATCCCACACCTTGGTGTATTTCGCGAGATCGGGTCCGAGATCTTCAATGACCTCGCTTTTCGCCTTCACGTCCTCGGGAATGCGGATGGCGGGGTTTTGCAGGAACTCAGGGCTGACTTTTTTCAGCGCTTCGAGGTTGGGGCAGAGATAGCCCATCCACTCCATGTTTTCGGCGGCCACGGCGGGATCGAGGAGGTGATTGATCAGAGCATGGGCGAGAGCGGACTGTTTGGCGCCTTTCGGAATGACCATTTCATCGCAACTGATGGTGACGCCTTCGCGTGGGATGAGGATGTCCACTTTGGGGTTCTCGCTCTGCACCTGGAACAGATCGCCGCTGTAGCCATGAACGAGGAGAAATTCGGCGGAGTCGATGCCGGCCTTGTAACCTTCGTTGTCGAAGCGGGCGATGTTTTTCTTCCAGCGGATGAGCACGTCACGTGCGGCGGCGAGCTGGGCCTCATCGCGCGTGTTGATGCTATGGCCGAGAAATTTGAGCGCCGCGCCGATGCTTTCGCGCATGTCATCGAGCAACGTGACTCGTCCGGCTAGTGCTGCGCGATCGAAGAGCGCCCATGAGGCTTCTGCGTCCTTGAGCTTGTCCTTGCGCACAGCAACGACCGCATAGCCGAGCGTGTAGGGCACGCTGTGCTGCATGGCTTTGTCCGGCAGCCTGGCAAGCAGGGAGGGATCGATGTGTTTGAGGTTCGGCAGCAGGGTGTGGTCGAGATCCTGCAGCATGCCCTGAGCATGCATGACCTGAATCATGTAGGCGGTGGGAACGATGATGTCGTAGCCTGAAGCCCCCGCCTTGAGCTTTGCATACATGCCTTCGTTCGAGTCGAAGGTGTCGATGACCACCTTGCAGACGTGCTGTTTTTCGAACTGCTTCACCACGTCGGGGCTGATGTAATCGGCCCAGGTGTAAAGATGCAGCGTTTCAGCACGGGCGCCCGCCGCCAGCAGTGCAAGGAGCAAAAACTTCTTCATACAGCGGCGGCGCGAAGGAACGGAATGGCCTGCCGGCGGCGCAAGGACGCCTCGGTGTTGTAGGCGGCCAGCAGCAGGCAGGAGAAGACGAGGTCACTGATGAGCGACTGGCGCAGGAACCAGGTCGTGGGCGGCAGGCCGGGCGTGCCGGTGGTCAGCGCCTGGAGCCAGCCAGCGAGGGATTTCGCGTAAACGGGATCGGCCATCCAGGAAACGGTGTTGGTGATTATGAAGAAGGCCAGCGAGCAGCCCACAACGCTCAGCAGACTGGAAACCAGACCCATCTGACCGCGAGAGCGAGCCGCCAGCCACGCGGCGAGACCAAAGCAGCCGTACACCGCCACCGCCTCCCAATGCATCACGTCTTTGATCCCCGTGGCACTGATGCCGATGACCACCAGCAGAAGCGGGATGAGCAGGAAGGAAACGCGCTTGGGGAAAACCAGCGTGCCGGTGAAAGCCAGAGCCATCCAAGGACTGAAGTTTTCCAGGAAGTCGATGGTCACGAGCCCTTTCAGCTTCGCGAAACGAAAGGCTGAGGCGGCAAGCACCAGAAGAAGCGGCAGCAGGAAGGCTTTGGTGATGCGATGTGGGTCAGATGTGGTCATGCGGGAAAGGGGAAGATGAAATAGAAACGAGGAAACAGTGAACGATTATAGCGTCAAACAGCGACGCCTTTTTTGCGCAGGAAGGGGACTAGTTCATCGACGCCGAAATCGGCGAGGACTTCACCGTCCCAGTCCATGGTGGGCGCTTTGCTCTGGCCGCTGAGGTCGATCATGGCCTGCATGGCGTCGCGATTGCCGCTGACGGTGATTTTTTCATAGGCGATGCGGCGGGCGTCGAGGTATTCGAGAACCTCCTCGCACCACGGGCAGCCGGTTTTGACATAGAGGACGGGTTTGATCATGCACGCATGATGCCGCGAAGGCTGCTGAGGGCAAGCAGCGCGTCCGGGATTCGCGGTTGACCACCCCCCTGCGCTGTTTAGAATTCGTCCGCTGTTTTCAGAGCGATTCATCCAGCGCTCCGAAGCCCGTCCCTTACAACGCGAAATCCCGATGCGCCATCTTCGACCCCAGACTGCGCTGAAGGAGCCGTTCCAGCGGACGGAACGCCCGAAAGTGACCCCCTGCGTGCTGCAAGCGCCCGCTGGTGTGCCTTTTGAGCCGGCAGGGCCACTGTGGCCCGGCTTTGAAAACAGCAGCAGCCCGTGGTGGTGCTGTGGCAGACCGCCAGTGCGGTCCGCCGCGTGCCGCGGACCCGTGGAAGAGGCAAGCCGCCCGTTCCCGCCCGCCGCCCACTCCAGCACCCCGGCCCTGCCCAAACACGCAACCCACCCCTACGCTAACGCAACCCATGTCCGACTATCCCAATCGCAACGGCAACGGCAACGGCAACAATCGCCGCAATCGCAACCGCAACCGCCCCCGTGGCCCACGCCCGGAAGGCCCTCGTCCCACCCGTGAAGGTGGCCGTGAAGGCCGCAACGCCGCTCCTTCCGGTTTTCAGAAATTCCTGAGCATCATCAGCTTTGGCCTGCTCGGCAAATCCAAGCCCAAGAGCCGCCCCCAGGCAGACCGCAGCGGCAGTTCCGCCCCACGCTCCACCAACGACGCTCCTCGCCCGCAGCGTGAACCGCGTCCGCGCCGTGAAGCTCCCGCTCCGGTGAATCCGGCGGACATCACCACCGACCGCCTCTACGTCGGCAACCTGTCGTATGATGCGACCGAAAGCGACCTCTTCGAGCTGTTCAACGGTGTCGGCAACGTGCGCAACGCCGAGGTCGTGGTCAACAGCCGCACCCAGCGCTCCAAGGGCTTCGCCTTTGTGACCATGGGCAGCGTCGAAGAAGCACGCCGTGCCGTCCAGGAACTCAGCGGCAAGGATTTCATGGGCCGTCCGCTGCAACTCAGCGGTGCGAAGCCCAACACCCGCGGCGACGACTCCGACTCGCAATCCGAGGAAGAACCCGCCCAAGCTTCCTGATTCACGCAGGATTTTTGAATCACCACGCCCACAGGTTCGCTCCCGAGCCTGCGGGCTTTTTCATGCAGATGCCCGCTTGCAGAAATCGGCTCCCGCAGTGAACAAAAGCTAATCTGCCGCATTCCAAGTTATCCAACCCACCATGCCTGCTCCCACTCTCCTTGACCGGGAACCCGAATCCGGAACTGCGATGACCAGCGCCCCCGTCACTCCCGTCACCCATGTCTCGCCGGCGGAAATTCGCGCGGATGAGCAATTCTGCAGCAAACTCGAAGATCGCGCGTTGCTCAGTGGCCCCAACCGACGCCTGCGCGATCTGCAACTGCTCTGGAGCGTGGCAAAGGACTTCATGCGCGGCTTCCGAGCACTGCATTTCGCCGGCCCCTGCATCACCGTGTTCGGTTCCGCCCGTTTCGATGAAAACCACCGCTACTACAAGCTGGCGCGGGACATGGGAGCCGCGATTGCAAAGATGGGCTTCACCGTCATGACCGGTGGCGGCCCGGGCATCATGGAAGCGGCGAATCGTGGCGCAAAAGATGCTGGTGGGCGCAGCATCGGCTGCAACATCCGGCTGCCCTTTGAACAAAGCCACAATCCTTATCTCGACCGCTGGGTGACGATGGAACATTTCTTCGTGCGAAAAACGCTGCTCATCAAATACAGCTACGGCTTCATCATCATGCCCGGCGGCTTCGGCACGATGGACGAGATGTTCGAGGCTCTCACGCTCATCCAGACGAAGAAGCTGAAAAGCTTCCCCATCGTCATCATGGGCAGTGATTTCTGGCCGGAGATGCGCCAGTTCATGGAGCACATGCTCAAAGGAGCCACGATCAGCCCGGAGGACCTCGACTTGATCAAATGGACCGACTCCGTGGACGAGGCGGTGGCTCACCTTCAGGAAAAAGCCGTGAAGCAGTTCGGCCTGCGCCGCGACCGTGTGCCGCAAAGCAGCCCGCTGCTGGGGGAAAAGACGCTTGAAGGAACAGCTTGAAACGCCACACTCCGCGCCCGCATGCCTGAACACACCTTCACCCTCTCGAATGGCCTCAAGCTGGGCTACTCTGAATACGGTGATCCGCGTGGTGAGGTGATGTTCTATTTTCACGGCTGGCCCTCCTCTCATGTGCAGGGATCGCTGTTTGATGAACCGGCGAAAAAGAACCGTATCCGCCTCATCTGCCCCGACCGGCCGGGCATCGGCCTCTCTGATTTCCAAACCGGGCGCACGCTGCTCGACTGGCCGGACACACTGACGCAGCTCGCTGCGCATGTCGGCGCGGACAACTACCATGTGCTCGGCTGGAGCGGCGGCGGGCCCTATGTTCTCATCACCGCCTTGAAACTGCCCAAGCGCCTGCTCTCCGCCTCCATCATCTGCGGAGCGCCACCGCTGAAATTCCTTGGTGATCGCGACATGTTCTGGCTCTACCGGCTCATGATTCAGTTGCGGCGTTGCTTCCCGACGATCCTCGGCACCGTGCTAAGCCTTGGCGGCATGGCCGCCAAAGGATCGCCGAACAAGGCTCCGCTGCGCTGGCTCATGAAGCTGCTCGGTGTGGAAGACCGCCGCGTTCTGCTGCTGCCGGGCATCTACGATGTCGTGCGGGATGCCACCCTGGGTGCTTTGAACCGAGGGCCGCGCAGCGTCATCGCCGACGCGGACATCTACCTCAGCGAGTGGGGCTTCGAGGTCAGCCAGATC
Source organism: Prosthecobacter sp. (assembly GCF_034366625.1). Taxonomy (NCBI): domain Bacteria; kingdom Pseudomonadati; phylum Verrucomicrobiota; class Verrucomicrobiia; order Verrucomicrobiales; family Verrucomicrobiaceae; genus Prosthecobacter; species Prosthecobacter sp. The sequence continues at coordinate 215,784 of NZ_JAXMIH010000019.1, read as the reverse complement.
AACTTCCCCATTCACTTCTGGCACGGCAAACAGGACCGCAACATCGCCTGGACCTACACGGATCGCATCGCCTCCCTGATTCCTGAAGCCACCACCGAGTGGTCAGACATCGACGGCCACTACTCGATGCCGATCACTCATGCCGAGAGGATTTTGACAACAGCGCTGCGAAAAGAGACGTCCGTATCACTGCCCGGGCAATAGAATCGGGATGCCTTCATCAATGATGAAGATGCGGGAACCATCCTGCGTTGCCAAAGCCGATGTGACATTGTTTTTTGCGCACTCATCCGCCGTGGCACGCCGTAGAGGCTGATGCGTGTCCGGGCAGCGCATCAGCGGGAGGAAGTCTTCGAGCCAGGAATCGTCGTGCATCAGTATTCAGCCATTGTCGGGTCAATCTCACGCGCCCACGCAATGATGCCGCCGGAGATGTTCCAGACGTCGTCGAAGCCGAGTTCGCGCAATTTGCTGACAGCACGGGCACTGCGTCCGCCACTTTTGCAGTGGACGAGGATGCGCCTGCCACGCGGAAGCTCGGCAGTACGGTTTTCGAGCTCACCAAGGGGGATCAAGGTGGCACCATCGATGCGGCTGATGGCCAGCTCGTGCGGTTCGCGCACGTCGAGGAGGAAATGGTTGTCTCCGGCATCGCGGAGTTCTTTGAGTTCGTGAACGGTCATGGCGGGAACATCGGAGGCAGTCGTGGGCTCTTTGGAAAGGCCGCAGAAGCCTTCGTAGTCGATGGGTTGGGTGATGGTGGGTTTGTCACCGCAGACAGGGCAGTCGGGATCGCGGCGCAGGGTGAGCGTGCGGAAGCGCATGCTAAGCGTATCGACGTGCAGCAGCTTCCCGAGCAATGGCTGGCCGATGCCGGTGATGATTTTGATGGCCTCCAAGGCCTGCATCGTGCCGATGAGGCCGGGCAGCACACCAAGAACACCACCTTCAGCACAAGACGGCACCAAACCGGGCGGCGGCGGTTGCGGGCACATGCAGCGGTAGCACGGTGCGCCGAGATGAGGCGCAAAGACGCCCACCTGGCCGTCGAAGCGCAGGATGCTGCCATACACGTTCGGTTTGCGCAGCCAGACGGCCACGTCGTTGCTGAGGTAGCGCGTGGGGAAATTGTCCGTGCCATCAATGATCACGTCGTAGTCCGCCGCGATGCGCATGGCGTTGGACGCAGTGAACAGCTCCGGGTAAACCTGCACGTCGAGGTGCGGATTGATGTCGAGCAGGCGCTCGCGGGCAGCGTCGAGCTTTTTGCGACCGATGTCTTTCTGCCCGAAGAGAATCTGGCGCTGCAAATTGGTGATCTCGACCACATCAGGATCAACCAGCCCCAGTCCGCCGACACCCGCCGCCGCGAGATACATCGTGATCGGCGATCCCAGCCCCCCTGCCCCGATGCAGAGCACCCGCGCGGCCTTCAGCTTGCGCTGCCCCTCAATCCCGAATTCGGGAATCGCAAGGTGCCGTGCATAGCGGCGCAGTTCGTCGGGGGTGAGATCGGACATGGGAGGGCACGATGGCATGGAGCGGCGCGGGTGCAACGATTCCAGCGGTTGCGGGCGAGAATGCGCCGTCTAAACTTACCCCATGCCTGATTGGACACCCCCAACCCAAGTCAATCTGGTCGATCTCGGCTTCATGGACTCGCGTTCAAAGCTTATCGACCTCGCCGCCTTCCTCGACCGTGTGCAACGCGCCGGGCAAGAAGGCGATTTCCGCGTCCAGGCGCTGAAAAACGCCATCGCGTTGCTCTCTCAAGATAAACCGCAGCGTGCGAAGGAAGTGCTCCTCAGTTTCAGCGATCCGAGCACCGAACCGATTGCCAAAGCCACGATGCAAGGGGCCATCGGGGCGTTTAAAGGATAGCCGTTTACGGTGGTTTGCAGTCGTTGACAGTAGTTGACGATGGTTTGCCCAAGCCTCTGATGTTCCAACAACCACCGTCACCCATCGTAAACAACCGTCACCATCGTAAACTTCCCCGATGAACTACATCGAACCCCACGGCCACATGGTCAGCCGCACCACGGATGACTACGAACGCATGGCCCTCGCAGGTTGCCAGGCCATTTGCGAACCCGCCTTCTGGGCCGGCTTTGACCGCGCCAGCGCCGATGGCTTCTATGATTACTTCCGCCAGATCACCGAGTACGAGCCGAAACGTGCCGCCAAATTCGGCATCCAGCACTACTGCTGGCTGTGCATCAATCCGAAGGAAGCGGAGGATTTGAAGCTCGCTGAAGATGTCATCGCACTGATCCCACAGTTCATCAACAAACCGGGAGTGCTGGGCATCGGCGAGATCGGTCTGAACAAGAACAGCCGCAACGAGCTGAAAATCTTCGAGCAGCATGTGCAGGTGGCGCAGGACCACGACCAGCTCGTGCTCATCCACACACCGCATTTGGAAGACAAGCTCAAGGGCACGCACCTGATCGTCGATGCGCTGAAAAACTTCCCCAAGATCAAGCCCGAGCGCGTCATCATCGACCATGTCGAGGAGCACACCATCGACCATGTGCTCGATCACGGCTTCTGGGCCGGAATCACGCTCTATCCCGAGAGCAAATGCACGCCGAACCGCGCCATCGACATGCTGGAGCACCGCCACGCGGAGCGCATCTGGATGAACAGCGCCTGCGACTGGGGCATCAGCGATCCCCTCGCCGTGCCGAAAACGATGCAAGCCATGCGCCAGCGCGGCTGGAGCACGGAGATGATCCAACGCGTCGCCTGGGACAACCCTCGCGTCTTCATGGGGCAGTGTGAGAAGTTTAAATTGTGATGACCACCCAAAACTTCGAAAATATCGCCCTCATCGCCGGGAACGGCATTTATCCGGAGACCTTCGTCGCGGCGGCACGGAAAGCGGGTGTGAAGAAGCTCGTCGCGGCGGCGTTCACGAATGAGACGAAGCCGGAGCTCGCGGGCATGGTGGATGCGATCGAGTGGTTCCGCGTTGGGCAGCTAGGGAAGATGATTTCGTTCTTCAAAAAGCAGGGGGTGACACAGACGGTGATGGTGGGCCAGATCGCACCGAAGAACCTCTTCGATCTAAGGCCAGACCTTCGTATGCTCATCATGCTGGCAAAGCTGAAGCAGCGGAACGCCGAGACACTCTTCGGCGGGATCGCGAACGAGCTGGCGAAGGACGGTATCACGCTGCTGCCCGCGACGACATTCCTCGAAGACCTCATGCCCGGCGCAGGGCATGTGGCCGGGCCGCAGATCAAGAAACGCCGCCAAGAGGACGCGGAATACGGGTTCAAGATCGCCAAGGAGAGCAGCCGGCTCGACATCGGACAGACGGTGGTGGTGAAAAACGGCACGGTGCTGGCCGTGGAGGCCTTTGAAGGCACGAACGAGGCTGTGAAGCGCGGCGGAGCCCTCGGACGCGGCGGCGCGACGATGGTCAAGGTTTCGAAGCCGAACCAAGACATGCGCTTCGACGTGCCGGTCGTGGGACCGGAGACGATTCGCACGGCGGCTGGCGCGGGGGTCGATTTGATCGCCGTGGAGGCCGGAATGACGCTGATTTTGGACCGCGTGGAGGTTTTGCGGCTTTGTGGGGAGCTGAAAGTCAGCGTGATCGCCCTGGCGTGATTTTTTTCTCGCATTTCCGCCCCCGGTTGGGTCTAATTCCTTCGGATTGGGATAATTGTCCCCGTCCACATAACATCATAACCAACCTATAAACGCACTCATACTATGAAAACGAAACGAAACCACGCCTTCACTCTGATCGAGTTGTTGGTGGTGATCACGATCATCGCGATTCTCGCGAGCCTGGCCGTGCCCGCCTTCACCATGGTTCAGACACAAGGCAACCAAATGAAAGGGGTCAACAACTGCAAGCAGATCATCCTCTCGCTCAAGCAGTTCTCCAAGGACAACAACAGCCAGTACCCTGACTCGGTGACCAACTCCATGACAGGCGGTGTCGCGGCCACGTCGAACGATGCCTTCCGCTTCCTGATCCAGGAGCAAATCGTACAGGACGAACGGATCTTTGGCTGCCCGGCCGGCTTCAACCCGGACAACAACCTTGGCACAGCCCCAGGCTACGGCATGGCTCTCACGCCCGGTGAAAACCACTGGGCGCTGACGGCCGGGCAGACTGACACCACGCAGGGCAACATGCCCATGGTGTTTGAAAACCCCGTTTCCTCAGGATGGCCTCCACAGTGGAATGCGGATGTGGCAGGTCAGATCAAGCCGGGCCGCACCTGGCCTGGTGGTAAAATCATCATCGGCCGCAATGATGGCAGTGTCGCCGTTGAGGCATTGAATGGCAAAAGAGGCACCGTCGGCCCCAAGGTCATGGCGGGCGGCATGGACACATTCACCCAGGCATCCCAAGGGATCCCTCAGCGCGTGCTGAATGTGATCCTTGGTGCAGGTGTCGGCCAGGGTACTCAAGGCCCAAATGGTCTGCCACCTGCACCATTCGGACAACCCGGCCTTCCTGGTGGTCTTGGGCAGCCTCTGCCCGGAGCGCCTCCAGCACCACTCGGCCAGCCTGGCGGACTGCCGCCTTCGCCACTGGGCAATCCTTGATGAGTTAATTTGATCATCACCTGCGCCGCCGGATGCGAACCATCCGGCGGCTTTTTTGTGTCCTGCAACCAGAGTTTGCAGGCAAAGCACTTGCTCCTTTCATTGCTTCTTCGCTTGCTGTATGAATCACGCGTTTGCGGGGTGGTTATGCGCACCCCATCATCACCTTCTGAATCACATGCCGCCATCTACCCGCCTTCCCCACTTTTGGAACCGCCTCCTGACAGGTGTTTTGTGGATCACGACGGCGGCACTGGCTCTGACATCCTCTGCAAACGCCTTCGACACCGTCATACTGGATCCTGGCCACGGTGCTCATGATCGGGGTGCGGCCATCGGCTATGTGTATGAAAAGCATCTTGCCCTCGACACGGCACGGCGCGTGGAACAGCTCCTGAAAAAAGAAGGGCTCAAGGTCATCATGACCCGCAGCCGGGATGTGTTCATCCCGCTGCAGGATCGTTCAGCGACCGGGAACCGCCCGCGCAATGCCATTTTTGTGAGCATTCACTACAACTACAACCGTGGTGGCAGCGGCGCAGGCGCGGAGACCTACTACCACTTTTCCTCCAGCTACATGCTGGCCGCCTACATCCAGGCCTACTTGGTGCAACGCACCAGCATGACGAATCGCGGCGTGAAAAGTGCCGGTTTCCACGTCATCCGCGCCACGACGAAAAACCCTGCGGTGCTCGTCGAATGCGGCTTCGTCAGCAATTCCAGCGAGCGTGCGCGCATGCTCACCGGCGAGTTCCGCGCCCGCATCGCCGAAGGCATCGCGCAGGGCATCATCGCGTATAAAAAATCGGATTGATCAGTCTGTTCCGACCGCTTCTGTGGCGGCAGCGAGATCACTCTCGCCTCGATTTTTCGCACGTCGCCCGCACCACGCCAAAAACAGCCCGTACCCTAGCAGCACGCCCTGGCTGAGCCAGTAGCCGTAAATCTTCGGCCAGATGCCATCAGTGAAGCCATAGGCATGCAGGCCGACACCGAGCTGGTTCACGCCGAACCACGAGAAGATCACGATGCAGCCGAGGATGAGATTGCAGCAGTGGATGCCAATCTCACGAATGTAGCCGCCCATGCGCGCGTGCAGGATGACCAGGCACATCAGCACGATCATCAAGGCGCCGTTTTCCTTCGGGTCCCAACCCCAGAAGCGGCCCCAACTGTAATTCGCCCAAATCCCGCCGAGCACCGTGCCAACGAGTGATAGGAACAGCCCGGTGGCGATGAAACCATAGGCCACGCGGGTGAGGAAGCGCCCATACGAGTCACGCGCACTCGCATCCCCCATGACACGCTGGAGAAAAAGCACCTTCGGGCTCCGGTAGCCGCAAAAACGATGGATGAAATAGAACTGTGAGAGCAACGCCGCCACCATGCACGCGGAGTAACCGAGGTTGATCATCGGCACATGCGTCGAGAGCCAGAAGTTCGTGATGAGCACGGCCTGGAGCTGCTGGAGAGTGTCCGTGGCTTCGGAAGCCTCAAACTGGATGGCGAGGAACATGCACGCGGTGCCCCCCACCGCCGCTACCAGCAGACCAAGGGAACGTTTCGTGATCCATTCGGCGACGAGTCCAAACAGCGCCGTGGCCGCGCCAATGAACAGAATCGTCTCATACAACGTCGTGATCGGCGGACGCTGCATGATGATGCAGCGGATCACCACCCCGGTCACGGCATAGCCCGTGGCCGTCGCGAGCAAGACCCAGGTGAGCACCTTCGCGATTTTATCGAAGCGTGAACCCGGTGAAACCCACGTCAGCGCCAAGGCGATGAAACCGACGAGGAAAATCCACTGCGCATAGAAAAAGTAGTCCGCCTTCATCGAATGGCGCTCCAACGCGACGAACTGCCCTTCCCCGCGCAGTTTGGCCGCGTCTTGGATTTTGGTCAGCAGCGTCTTGCTCGCGGCTTTGAACTTCGCGGCATCAGGCAGGGCCAGATAGACCTCCTCATACAGCGCCAGCCAGGCAAGTTGCTCCGCGTCCACTTCCTTTTCGCCATTGATCGTGCCGAAGATGATCTCGCCAGGGCCGTGCCAGACGTCAGTGGCTTGGGGCGCGGGTGGAAACAGGCGGAGTTGCTGCTCGGCATTGCCGCTCATCATCGCACCGAGCGCACCTTTGCCGAATTCACGGAACCACGGTTTCTGCATCGGCGGCACATCGCCTTTACGGATGTCTTGCGCCAATGCGTTGAGGCTCTTCGAGAGACGGACGGGTTTATCGATGCCTGCGGGCAATGCGTCGGCCTTGTCACCGACGGGCGAGCGGATGAAATCGAAGTGACCGGTGATCATCTCGTAGTCGAGAAAGTTCGCGGCGAGCTGGACGATCATGCGCTGCTCCGGCGTCTGCTTCTTGGCCGGGATTTCGCGATACTCGCCCATCTTTTCCATGAGCAGCAGACGCGCCGGCTCGATCTCGGCGAAGGTGTATTGATCGCGTTTCGCCTTGGCTTTCAGCCCGAGTTCTTCGATCGCGGAGGAGTTGTCCACCTTGAACAGCGGTACTGTTTTGGCGATGTCGGGACGGAACCAGCTCATGAGCAGCCATTCCGTGGCGCTCAGCTTCACGGGTTTGTCACCTTCCTTCGTAATCGGCTTCTGCGTGGCGGGATCAACAAGCGGTTTGCCGCCGTCCATCTCACCGTTGTCAGTCAGCCAGATGCTGCGACGGGCGCGGAAGCGCAGCAGGCGGTAGCTGGCGAGGTTTTCGAGCGGCTTGATACGCCCGGACTCCTGCACAGGAATCGAAGCGAAGGTCTCGACGACTTCCTTGTCGCGGAAAAGATCGAGCGGCGGCAGTTCGGCGGCGGCAACGAAGCCGCTGATCGCGAACAGCGAGAAAAGGGCGAGGCGGAGAGTTTTCATGGCATTCAGCGAGTTTGAAAGTTTAGAGCAGCTTCCACATCGCGAGGGCGAAGGCGGCGTTGAAGGCGAGAATGAGGCCGAGGGAAAACTTCCACGGCTCCACTTTGATGAAACGAGCCAGCATCATGAGAAAGTGCAGCAGCAAGCCCTCGGCAACGATGATGCAAGAGATGAGCGGCCAGTGATCCGAAGGGTTTTCCACAATCTGGAAGCCGGAGCGCTTCACGCCGCTGCCGCTGCGTGTGCCATCATCAAAAGTCTGCTGGAACACGGCGTAGCCCTCGCTGCGCACCGGCTCGTTCATGGTGATGACACGCTTTTCTTCGTGATCGCCGGTGATCTTCGTGACCTTGCTGGTGAACCGACGCGCCCGCTCGGTGCCAGGATGCTTTTCCTGCTCGGTTTGATCCAGGCGAACCGCAAACGGCAGCTTGTAGGAGCGGTGGTCGAGTGAGATGAGGAATTTGTCAGCACCCACCGTGACAGTCCAAGGCGCGGCGGCGAACTCCCACAGGATGCCCTTCTGCTCCTCACCGGATTTTTTGTCCTTCACGATGGCGATGCAGGCGCTCGCAAGCTGCTCATCCGGCAAGGCGGCTCCAGCATCGTCGAGCGTGGTGACTTCCTGGATGTAATAGCCGTCCACCGCGTCGGTTCGGCCGCCGGTGTCACGTTTCGGCTGCGCATGCTGCTTCCAGTTCGTGATCATGAGATCAAACGGCAGGCTTTCATGCGTGAAGGTGCGGCCTTTGCCGGGGTCGAGATCGAGATACTTGTCATCGCCGATCACGAGCACACTGCGCTTCGCTTTGTCGTCCGTTTGCACCTTCTCGATCTCGATCACACGCTCGTGGAAGCTGCGAAACTCATCGCTGGTCTTCCCTTCCGCGAGTTCCAGGCTGCCTTCCTTGGCAAAGTGGTAGCTCACCGCGCCGGCGGCGATCATGAACAGGATGGCGAAGTGCGAGATGATGACGCCGATGGTCTTCGGCGACTTGCGGATGCGCACGATACCGCCGCAGAACAGGTTCACGAACAGGATCGCCATCAGCGTGTAACCGCCCGGCACGATGTGAAGCGGCAGCGTGATGTTGCCGATGTCCCAGTAGCCATTGAAGGCCAGCGCCCGCCAGCAGGAGCCGATGTCGATGCGATCAATAAAGAACGACTCAAAGTAACGCGCCTGACTGGCTACCAAGCCGTACTCCGCCTGCTCCAGCGTGCCAAGAAAGGTGATGATCAGCAGCCCGGTCAGCGTGAACGTGGCGAGACCGAAGCTGGTGAGAAAGGCGAAGATTCGCGCGAGGAGGGATTGAGGAGGAGAAGACACGATGGGGCGAAGTTGGAAAGTGCTCAGTGCTCAGTTTTGATCACTCTTGCTTCATCAAAGCCGTATTCGGTTTGATCGACTGGCAGAAGGCGTCAAACGCCGCGGCGTTTTGATCGACGAGGGCCTTGGGGCCGGTGAGTTTGACGAAGATGGTGGCTTGTTCCGCGCTGTGAATGAGACCGAGCATGCTGTAGCCGGATTGCGCTTGCTCGGCGCCGAAAGCTTTGAAGTCGCCGTCGAAAGCAACGAAGGTGGCATCGCGATTGAAGAAAGGCTTCTTTGGCAGCTTGCCGATTTCATCGGCCGTGTAGGCAGGCTGGCCCATCTGCGTGCGCCAGCGGTTCACATTGGCCTCCAGGCCACCGGCCGGGCCGGGCATCAATGAAATGTAGCACTCGCCTTCTTGATTGGGCCCAAAGCGCAGATCGAGCAGGCGCATGCCCATTGGATCAGGCTTGGCAGACTCGCTCCAGCCTTCGGGCACGGTCCAGGTGAGCAGTTCGCGAAAACTCGGGCGCTGCGGCTTCTCTTCCTTGGCATCGTCAAAGAAGCGTGTGGCGCTTGGAATGTCGATATTCGGCTTCGCGGCGTGGCTGGAGATCTCCCGCGACTCGGTGATGGCCTCGCGCTCGCCAAGACGTTCGCAGGACGTACTGAGAAGACTGCACGCGAGGACGGCACAGCATGGGATGGAGAATTTCATCGTGGGGGAACGCATGAGAGGGCGGGATGTTTAGCAGCAACGGCAACGAACGCCACGAAGATACGCGCACTCATGCGCCGTGGATTGGCAGTGCCGATGATTCGCCGGCCCACCCGAAATTTGGAATGCCAACGAATCGTCGGCGTCCCGTGTCATTTCTTCGCGGGTTCGGCCGGTTTCGCGGGAGCGGGAGGCGTCGCTGCGGCAGGTTTCACGGCAGGAGCAGGTGCCGGTTTGGTGGCCGGAGGAGTGGCAGCAGGAGCAGCAGCCGGCTTGGTTGCAGGGGGAGTTGTTGCAGGCTTTGCCGGAGCCGGAACAGCAGGCTTGGCGTCAGCCTTTTTCGCTTCGACTTTTTTGGGCTCTTCCTTCTTCGCGGGGGCGGGCGGCGGAGCGGGTGGGGCGGGAGGAGGCGCCGTGAGTTTGGCAATTTCAGCTTCGGTCAGGCCGACATTCACCTTGAGGCCGGGAAGCTGGGCTTCGAGGGCTTTGGCACCATTTTGGGTGACGCCGGTCTGCCAGACGAAAAGTTTTTTAAGGCCTTTGGCCGCAGCGAGTTTGGCGATGCCGCCATCCGTGGTCTTGGTGCCGTAGAGATTGAGATACTCGAGGTTTTGTAGAGCGGCGAGCTTGGCGAGGGCGGCGTCGCTGACCTTGGTGTTCTCCATGTGAAGACGTTCCAAGTTGGTCATCTTTGCCAGCGTGTCGGCGGCGGCATCAGTGATCTGGCTGCGAGCGAGATCGACCCAGACGATCTGCGCAGCGATGGGGTCAAGCAGCGCGAGTTCCTTGTCGCCAAATTTGTCAGCGGCATTGATCACCCCAAGGCGGAGTTGCTCGGTGTCTTGTGCGAGGGGCATGAGCGAGGCGTTGAGGGCCTGCATCTTGGCAGTGATCTCGGCGATCTGTTTTTTCTGGGCGTCGGTGAGGGCGGCGGGCTTGGGTTTGGCAACTTTGGCAGGTGCGGCGGCTTTGGGCAGGCCTTTCGCGAGCAGGACGGCGAGAGCCCCTTCCACATCGGCCGTGGGCTTCGAGGCGGCGACGCTGGCGGTTTCGGAGGCGCCGGTTTCGATCCACCATTTCAGGAGGGCGACTTCTTCCTTCGTGAGTTGCGGCTCATCGCTCGGCGGCATGTGCTCATCGTCGTCGGTGGGGAGACTCGCACGGACGAGCATGAGGCTTTCCTTGGTGTTTTTCGCGATGACGGTGTTCGCACCGTCGCCGCCGCCTTTCATGATGGCGGCAAACGTATGGAGCTGAAGTTTGCCCTTCTTCTTTTCCTCACCGTGGCAGCCCACGCACTTCGCCTGCATGATCGGGGCGATGACATCGCGATACACGATGGCTTTATCGGCGATGGCGGCATTCAGTTTGCCACCCGCAGCGGGAGCAGCGGCAGGGGCAGCCGGTTTGGCAGCCGCAGGAGCTGGAGCCGCGGCGGGCTTCGCTGCGGCTGGCGCGGCAGCAGCGGGTGCTGTGGCTGCAACAGCGACAGGTTTGGCGTCGTCTTCGGCGGTCCAGCCAGTGTTGATGTGTGCATTGGGCAACTTGGCCTTCAAAGCGACCACACCGACCTTGGTCACACCGCTTTGCCAGAGGTAGATGGCTTTTAGTTTGCCAAGACCCGCGAGTTTCGCGACCCCGGCATCGGTGACCTTGGTGTTGTAGAGGTTGATGTATTCCAGCTCGGCGAGGCCTTTGAGGTGATCGAGTCCCGCATCACCGATGCCCGTGCCTTCGAGATGCAGTTCCTTCAGATTCTTCATCGCGGCGAGGGCCTTGAGACCGCCATCGGTCACTTTGCTGCGGGCGATGTCGAGCGAGGCGATCTTGTCGGCAATGGGCGCGAGGGGTTCGAGCCCAGCGTCACCAAATTCCTTCGCAACGTTGAGCGCGGTGAAGCGGTAGGCCTTCGCATCTGCGGAAAGGGGCATCAGTGAAGCGCCGGTGGCGTTCACTTTCTGCGTGGCTGCAGCGACGGCGGGATCGACGGCTTTTTTGTCATCGGCGGCATGCGCGGTGAAGGCGAGTGCCAGGGCGAGGAGGAGGAGGGTTGGTTTCATGAGACGTTTTTTCAGCAGGATCAGAACAAGGCAGGAAAAGGTGGAAGTTGGACTAGCCTTTCAGAATTCCATCAACCGTGGCCTGAAGTTCGGCGGGGATTTTGGCTTCGCTGACCTTCTGAGTGCCACTGGCTCCTTGCTGAATCCACCATTTGATGATCTCGGTTTCCTCGGGCGTGAGCTGTTCTTTGCCCTTGGGGGGCATGTGGGCGTCGTCGTCCTCGGCAGAGGAAATGGACTGGAAGGTGGCGCTGTCCTCGGGCTTGCCAGGGACGATGTTTTTATCGCCGCTTTCCTCACCGCCCTTCATCGTCCACTCGAAGGTGTCGAGGCGCAGCTCGCCCTTCTGCTTCTCCTCGCCATGGCACTTGTTGCACTTGGCCGCGAAGATGGGGAGGATGACGTGGTCGAAGACGAGCTTGTCACCGCCGGCTTCCGCAGTAACGGGGGTTGGGGGTGGATTGGCTGTGGGAACCGTCGGAGGCGTCGGGTTCAAGGCGATCTTGGGTTCCACCTTCGGTTCGACTTTGGGCTCGGGTTTCGGTTCCGGCTCCTCCTTGGGTTTCTCCACGAAGCTCAGCATCCACTTCTCCATGCCCACCATGCTGTTCTTGACGCTTTCCGGCGCATGCTCGGTGAGGAATTTGTTTCCGTGGCTCATGTTGCCGCCAAAGTGCGACCCCAGGCCCATGATGCCGAAACTGATGTAGTAGAGCGCACGATAGGCGTTCAGCAGCTCGGTGCTGTTGCGCCCCATCGCCGTGATGCGCACCACGAGCGCCAGCAGCACACCTGAAGTGCCCAGCAGGCCCATCGTCTGATGTAGCGTGAAGTTTCCTCCCACATAGCCCCCCTCCCGCGACAGCATGATGCCCGCGAACGCCGCCATCACTGCGCCTGCCGCGCCGACCAGCAGCATGATCAAGGACGCCTCGCCGAATTTCTGCTCGCCACGACGTGTGGAGCAAAGCAGCTCAAACAGGCACAGCAGGCCAAGCACCCCGACAGGGAAATGCAGCAGAATCGGATGAAAACGGCCGATGAAGAGCACCGAGCTTGCTGGCTCCACCTTCGGCGCCTCAAATAGCGGCGGGAAAATGAGCAGGCCGATCACGAAGCCCACGATCAGGATGAGCGCGGCGATCCAGGCGGCGGTGAGTGATTTCGGTTCGTCGAGGTCGGGCGAATGCGAAGGCATGGGGTAAGATGAAGGGGGGGTTGGTAGGATATGGCGCTTCTAGTAACGGCAGCACAGCCAAATATTCATCACGAACCTGATGTTCAATGCCACCAACTTTGCTACCGCCTTTTGTCCTATGCTGACCGTATCTTGTCGCCTCCCCTGCCCCTTTTCATGCCACGCACTGTCCTCCACTGGTTCCGCCGCGATCTCCGCCTCACTGACAACACCGCACTCCACCATGCCACCCAAGCCGCACCCCAGGTCATCCCGGTCTATGTTCTGAGCGATTGGAAACAAAACCACGGCTGGACCGGTCCGAACCGGCAGCACTTCCTCTGCGGGAATCTCGAATCGCTCGCCAAAAACCTCGAAGCTCTCGGCAGCCGCCTGCTCATCCGCTGCGGGCGTGCCGATGCCGAACTGGAGCGCCTCCTTCGTGAGACCCAGGCCGAAGCGATCTATTTCAACCGCGACTACGATCCCTTTGGCCGTGCGATGGAAAAGAAAATCGACGCCGTCTGCACGCGGCTTGGCATCCAGTGCCACGGCTTTGACGACAGCGTCATGCATGCGCCTGCAAGCGTGCTCACGCTCAATGCACAGCCCTATCGCGTCTATACGCCCTACTCAAAGAACTGGCTCAACCTCGACAAAGCCGTTCCCCTGCCCCGTGTGACCAGTCTGGGACCGAAGGCTGCTGAAAAAATCATGAGCCTGCCGCTGCCCACGCTCGCGCATTGGCAGTTGCCTGCGCCCACGGCGCAAATCGTGCCGTCGGGCGAACGCGCCGCACGGGAACGCATGAAGCGCTTCATTGATGACGGCATTTTGAAAGGCTATGCCGCGAATCGCAACACCCCGGCAGGTCAGACGACCTCGCTGCTCAGCCAGGATCTGCGCCATGGCCTCATCGGCATCCGCGAATTGTATGAGCGATGCGCGAAGGTTGAAACAGCCAGCACCTACATCAAGGAACTCGCGTGGCGGGAGTTCTACTTCGCCATCCTGTGGTTTTACCCGAACGTCTTCGACGAGGAGTTCGCTCCCGACTGGCGCGGCCTTCCCTGGCCGGGCACGGATGAGGCCTTCCAGCGCTGGGCCACCGGCACCACCGGCTTTCCCATCGTCGATGCCGGCATGCGGCAGCTTTTGCAGACCGGCCTCATGCACAACCGCCTGCGCATGATCACCGCCATGTTCCTCACCAAGGATCTGCACTGCGACTGGCGCATGGGCGAGGCCTTCTTCATGCAGCAGCTCGTCGATGGCGAAAACGCCAGCAACAACGGCGGCTGGCAATGGTCCGCCGGCACCGGTGCCGATGCCGCGCCCTACTTCCGCATCCAAAACCCCTGGTTGCAAAGCGCCCGCTTCGATCCCGCAGGCACTTACATCAAGCAATGGGTGCCTGAACTCAAAGACGTGCCCGCGCCGCTCCTCCACGAGCCGCCCAAGCCAGGCTTGCCTCTCGCCAAAGGCTATCCGCTGCCGATGGTTGATCATCACACGGAGCGAGATCGCTGTTTGGCGATCTTTGCGAAGCACAAGCAGGAGCGGAGCTGATCACTCATGCCTTAACGCCTCGACCGGATTCATCTTCGCGGCACGCCGCGCAGGATAGATGCCGAAGGCGATGCCGGTGAGCACGGAGATGGAGAAGGCGAGGATGGGCGACCACATTTTGATGACGGTGGTCACTCCCGCGAATTTTTGCACGGCGATGGGGATGCCCAAACCGAGGACGACGCCGAGAATGCCGCCTACACCGGCGAGCAGGACGGTTTCAATGAGGAACTGCACCACGATGTCGGCCTGACGCGCGCCGAGGGCGCGGCGGATGCCGATCTCACGCGTGCGCTCGGTGACGCTGGCGAGCATGATGTTCATGATGCCGATGCCACCGACGAGCAGCGAGATGGCGGCGATGCTGCCGAGGACGATGCTGAAGATCTGCTTGGTGCGCTCAGCCTGCTTCAGCAGCTCGACGGGGACGATGATGCGCCAGTCCTCCTTCTTGTGATTGGTGCTCATGAGATGGCGGATGGCCTCGGCGCGGCTTTCCACCATCTTCACATCCTCGACACGGATCACCGCCTCGTGGAATTCCACCTTCTCAGCCTCGAAGCTGCCGGTGCGGTAACGGAAGAAGGTCTCGCCATACTGGTCCATGAGCGTGGCGAAGGGGATCATCATCTGTGCCTGTGAGTCAGCCGCAGAACTGCTGGCATCCGTGCCGACCATCTGCCCTTCATCCTGGATGATGCCGATGACTTTGTAGTAGTAGCCTTTCACACGAACGGACTTGCCGGTGGGCGTGGAAAGCGGGAAGAGCCGCGCCGCCACCGTCTGGTTGATGACACACACAGGCACACGACCGTCCATTTCGAGGTCGGTAAAAAAACGGCCCTGCAGGATGCGGCGGTTGCGCATCTCAGGGTAAATGGGCAGCACACCCTTGACCTGGCCGTCGATGCTGCGGTCGAGGTTCCAGATGTTCTCGGAAATGTGCCGGCTGGGCACGACAATGGAGATGCCGGGCACCGTCTGGCGGATCTGCTGGATGTCGCGCGTGGTGAGGCCGTACTCGCTGATGAAGCTGCGTGACTCACCGCTGGAGCCCTGGCTGTCGGGCGGCTTCACACTGTGCAGGATGATGTTCTGGCTGCCCAGTCGGCGGATCTGCTCCTGCGCCTCATGACTGGCCCCTTCACCAATGGCGAGCATCGCCACCACCGAGGCCACGCCGAACACCACACCGAGCATGGTCAAAAACGAGCGCAGCTTGTGCAGCCAGATCGTCTTGATGCCCAGCGACAACGTGCGCCACAGATGCTGCGGCGAGGCGACGAGACGAAGAACAGGATGCTGGGCAAGGAACGACATTAGGGGGCACAGTCATACGGGCGCAACCGCATGAAATTGCCACGATCTCATCTCCCTTCCCATCACTCGCCCGCCTGCGCCCCGGATTATCTGCCAGGCATCTTTGCACATCGTGCAATCAGTCGCATCTCTACCGCAGTCGTGGCACCCAAGTCTCCCAGCACGGCGTTGGAGACCACTGGTGCCGGTGTACCGGGAAAGCGCTCCGAGGTGGGCAAGGTGTTGGGATTTTCAGTATGAAGTAGGCAAACTTTCGCTTTCTCCAACGTGACGCGGGAAGGATGCCGCGAACCTCGCCCCCACGTGTGCAAGCGCGGGGCGGTGTTCCGGCATCAGGCCCGGTGACCTCATGAGCCGTTCATAGCCGAGCTGCGAAGCCCGACGAAGGAGGAACCTGGTTGCACTTCATTTTCCCAAATAGGCTGGCACGTCCCGTGCTATTGGTTGGCGCGTGGGGTTCATTTTCAGCTCCGGGTCCATATCTTTTCTACTTCCGCTTTTTGAGTACCAGCCACAGCAGGCCGATTGCCGCAGCTACGATCATGGCCACCACTGACCACGGTGTTGATGCAGTCGCCTCCATGCTCGTAGGCATGATTGTAACGGTGGGTGCGGTTGCCTTGGGCTTGGTCGGCGAAGGCTCCGCAGTCCCGGCATCATCTCCCGAAGTCGCCGCAGGTTGTGTCGCTGGCGGCGATGAGGCACCGGCTTGGGATTTGGGCTCGGGCGCAGGCTTTCCAGACGGCAGCATCACCGGTGGAAAAGGCAGCCATTCTTTGTCAGCGGGCCGGATGTCAGGGTGAGTAAAAAAGATATGACGGCTCACCTCGCATCTCACTTCCCCCTGCTCTGGGAATTGAAAAAGCGGCTCAAGGTCAATGCTATGGCTCCAAGGAACACCTGTTTCCAGCGAGATCCCACGCATGCTTCCCCCTCCCGCAGGTCTGGTCAGCTTTTTTTGTCCTTGAGGGGTCATGGCCAGCGCATGTCCATCGGCGGTGGTCAGCTTGATGCGATACGGCATCAGATCGGGGGGGAACATCACATATCGGGTTTCGTTTGCGCGGTTTGTAATGATAACACGGATCGTTTTGGAGGTTGGAATTACCTCCAGTTTGGTTTCCACGTCACGGAAAACATTCACTCTTGCAGGATTATCCAGTGGCACGCTTTGACCAAATAAGGAAATCAACCCGAAACATGCGAAGATGATGCATCGAAGAAAGGGTGTGTTCTCACGCCGTGCTGTAATCGTTTTCATATGTCGATGTTATTCGAGGTCCACGTGGTTGTCACTCATGTCAGTCCACTCAGGGTGCGTGGTTTCTTCCACGGAGAGGCTTTTACTGACTCCTTCGAGACGCTCAATTTTCCATTCATTGAATGAGTTTTTTGTAGCTTTGTCCCTCCATGACCAGTGCAGCCTGCGCAAAGGCACTTCCCGCGACGCGCCTCCCGGTGGCAGGAACATGAGATACATTTCGAACGACATGTCGGCAGTGACTTCGATATAATCAAACTCCAACGGCATGAAAGGCTGGTCAATCGTCGTTCGCGTGGTCCCCGTCGCAAAGGTGCCAGCATAAGGATACGGGCCACCATCATGGTAGGCTTCATTCGCTCCAGCGGGTTGCTGTCTGACGGTGGTGCCATTTATCGTACCCGATCCGTTGGGGGTGATAAGTTGCTCAAACGTCCATGTCCCCTGGGCTCCGTAACTGGACGGAATGCTCACAGAGCCGGTGAAGGTCACCCCCGGATTGACCTGTAATAATGTGTATGCGTCGTTGTCGGGATGTGGTCCAACGAAACTATTCCCTCCTGTTGCCTCTAGCGTGGCAGTGGGTTTCTCCACAACAATCATGACCTGCGTTTCTGCATTCTCCCCATCAAGCTTGTATTTGATTCTGACCTGCTTGCTACCGGAATCCGCCCAGTAAAAATGAACCTCCTGTTGGTGACGGTCGCCGTCTTCCACCGGTTGTAGCTCACCGAGTTCATTACAGGGTCCGAATTCCTTGAACACCTTGTCAGACAATATCCACTCGAAATTGGTAGCAGTGGTGCCACTTGGTGGTTCGAAGCGGAGATTTATCAACTGCCCTGGCAACGCTTTTGCCAACTGCCCCTGAATAGCCTGCCAATTTCCGTCGGCTACATCCTCATCTCGTTTTATCCGAGAAGAGGTTGTCTGATCATCTTCTCCATCAAGAGGGTCTGTGCCATCAAAATTCACTTCCTGCCCATCAGTGACTCCGCCGTCATCGGTATCGGCATCGTCGGGATCCGTCCCATCGCCGCCATTAATGCCACCCGTCTCTTGATCATTCGTCAGACCGTCGCCATCTCGATCGTCGTCCACGATTACCACCGGCGCCTCGATGGTGATCTTCAAACTCTTCGCGGCGGTGTCGCCATGATCATCGGTGACTTCGGCCGTGAAGGTGTATTCGCCTTCCTGAGTGGGGGTCCCGGTGATCAAGCCATCCGCTGCGTCCGATAATCCTGGCGGCAGTGAGCCGCCGGTAACTGCAAAGGAATACGGCGGCGTGCCGCCCTGGGCACCGATGCTGCCGTTGAACGCCTGCTCCCGACTACCGGTGTTGGGCGTCACCCCGGATATTACCAATGTCGGTGTCGGATCTCCACCGCCACCGCCACCGCCACCGCCACCACCACCGCCACCACCACCACCACCGCCACCGCCACCGCCACCGCCACCACCGCCGATGGCAGCAAGCACCAGGCCCAACTGCTTCAACGCCACGCGCGCGGTTCCCGCCGTGCTGTCGCTCACCTGCACGGTGAACGTGTAAGTACCCTCCGTCGTCGAGCCGAGGGTCGGCGTGCCGGTGATCACACCGTTGCTGGCGAGTATGTAGCCAAATGGCAGGCCGGTGTCGCCTGCGCCCGCCACCACACTGAACAGGTAGGGCGCGGTGCCGTTCACCGCGTTGATGCTCGCAGTGTACTCAGCGCTCACCGTGCCGGGCGGCAGCGTCTCGGTGGTGATCATCACGTCGGCGATGCTCAGGTGCAACGATTGCCCCGCCAGCGTGCTCGTGCCGTCACTGATCTGGAAAGTCACATCGAACTCCCCTGCCACTGCGGGCGTGCCGCTCAGCGTGCCAGTTTCAGCCAAAATCAAACCGTCTGGCAGTGCCCCGCTGGCGCTAAAGGTGTACATGCCCGAGCCACCGCTGGCCAGCAGCGTGGCCGAATAGGGCGTGCCGATAGCCCCAGGCGGCAGCGCCGTCGTTGCCAGTTGCAGCGATGGTGGTGGTTCGTCCGGCTCCACCATCAGCGTCAGCTCCTGCGTGTCCGTGTGTTCATAGGCATCCGTGACCATGAGGGTGAAGCTGCTGCTCCCCGCTGCCGTGGGCGTGCCGCTGATGGCCCACGTCCCTGTCACCGCAGCCTCCAGCGCCAATCCTGCCGGCAGCGCGCCGCTGGCGAGACTGTAGGTGAACCCGGGCTGCCCGCCCGCCTGGGACAGCACCGCAGTGTAAGGCACGCCTGGCTGGCCGCTGGCCAGGCTGGTCGTGCTGATCTCCAGCGGCTGCTGCCATTCACGCGGGTCCGTGGGCGCGCCATACACGGGATACAGCTCGTCATAGTTGCTCACGGAGTCCTGATCCCAGTCGTCATCATAGGCGCGACTCCCGTCGAGCGGCCCGTTATCGCGGACGAGGCTCCGCATCACACCATCACTGCACAGCGGGTAGAGCCAAAGTTCCTGCTCGAAAGCCACTTCGTAGTCGGACACGACATTCCGGGTAACAAGACTACCGTTTTCAAAGACCGGCAGGCCGGTGCTGTCGTCGCGGTCCGTGACTGTTTCTACTTCAAACCCCGGCGTCAGATAATGCTGCGGGCTGGTGTGATGCGCGTACTCCTCCGCGTTGGTCAGGAAGTCCCCGTCTGGATCGTCCGCCCCGTCATGCTGATCCTCCGGGTCAAACCCACGCGCAAGTTCGTAAAGGTTGGTCATGCCGTCATAATCGGTGTCGAACTGCGGCACGAACTGCGCGTGGATGTCCCAGCCGATGAGGTAGGCTTCGTAATTGGTGTGGCCGTCACTATCGTAGTCGTCAGCTTCATCGGTCGCGTTGTTGGGGTTCATCTCCCAGTGCTCCTCCATCCGGTCCGGGATGCCGCCGCCATCGCTGTCCGTGAGGGACACCTCTCCGTAATCAGGAACGTCGTCGTCATCCGAATCGGGGTCGAGCGGGCTGGTTGGCAGCGGCAGTCCGAAGAGGTTGTTCACCTCCTCATGGTCGGTCAGATAATCGTCGTCCGTATCCTGATCACGCGCCTGGGTGCCGGCGGTCAGCTCCGCTCCGTCGTCAAGACCGTCGTTGTCGCTGTCACCATCGGCTGGATCGGAATAGCTGATGTACAGCCACTCATAAGCGTCGGTGAGGGTGTCGCTATCGCTGTCCTCCTGGGTGTCCGTGGTGCCCAGCAGGCTTTCCAGGTAGGCGTGCAAACCGTCGCCATCGGCGTCGTCTGGATCATGATACTGGGCGTAGGTCTGATAATAGACCCACCAGTCCGGGCGGTGGTCACCGTCGCTGTCCTTCTGCGTGGGATCAGTGCCCAGGAAGGCTTCCATCTGCGCGCCCAGGGCGTCACCGTCCGTGTCCGTGGCAGCGTCGGCCGTCAGCAACCGGGCATGGTAATACACCAGCCAGTCGTGGTAGGAGCCGTTGCTCTGGTTGCTGGCGTCATGGATCGCAAGACCGGTTTCGACCGCCAGTTCGTGCTCGAACGCCGCGCTCAGACCGTCGCCGTCGCCATCGCGGTCCAACGTGTTCACCGTCACCGCTTGACTGGCGGACGAATAGCCGTCTGTCACAGTGACGGTGAATGAGCAACTGCCCACGGTACCATCGAAAGTTGCTGTCAATGTACCGTCAGATGACAGGCTGAATCCGGTGGGAGGGCTGCCTGCCGCCGACAGGCTCCAGGCGTAGCTGCCCGCCCCGCCCGACGCCGCAAAGGACTGGGAAAACGGCGTCCAGATCGAGGCATCCATGCTCGTCGGCCCGCTGATCTCGATCTGCGGCGGCGGCGTTGCGGCCACATAGAGAGAGGCCGTCTGGGTCGCGCTGGCACTGTAAACATCGGTCACTTGAACCGTGAAGGAATAGTATCCCGATCCGGAGGCCGTGCCGGTGAGCTGCCCATCAGCGGACAGACTCAGCCCGGCTGGCAGCCCGCCATAGGGAGCACTCCACACATGGTTGCTCCCGCCTCCCGTGGCGTTGAACTGCCATGCGTAGCTGTTCCCCTCCTGCGCGTCAGACAAGGTGCTTGAGCTGGTGATCTCCAGCGTGGGCGGTGGTGGTTGTGAGGTCACCGTCAGGGAAGCCGTCTGGTCCGTCGTCGCGCCAGTTGCGTCGGTCACCCGCACGGTGAATGAAAAAGTGCCCAGACTGTTGCTGTCGGGCGTCCCGGCAAGCTGCCCGTCCGAGGACAGGCTCATGCTGGCCGGCAGGCCACCAGAGGGCAGGCTCCACGCATAACCGCCCGCCCCGCCGGAAGCCGCAAACGACCAGGAAAAGGAAGAGCCTTCCTGCACCTCCGGCAGCGTGGCCGGACTGGTGATGGTGAGCGGGGCCGCCTGAACCACCAGTGTGTAGTCCCCTTCGGCGGTCTGTCCTCCGCCATCTGTCACCCTCACCGTGAAGGAATAAACGCCCGCAGGCGCATGCCCCGCCAGCACCGCGCCGTTGAACCCCATGCTGGCAGGCAGACTGCCCGACGCAACCGTCCAGGTCAGGCTCCCGTTGGAATGTTCCGCCGTGAAAGCCGGAGAGGCATAATCAGTATCCGCCACCGCCTCAGGCAGCCCGGAGGGACCGGTGATGACAAGCACCTGCGGCAAATCGGAGGGGAACAGATAGCTGGAGATCTGCCCATCCGCCAGACCGCTCCAGTCAGTGGAGTAAAGCAGCGGATTGGAGGCCGATTTCACTTCCGTATTGCGCGAGGTCATCGGCTCATAGCCATCGGCCAGGCCGTCGCCGTCGGTGTCTGGCACTCGGATCTGGGTACGCTGCCAGTTCCCATTGCTGTCCTGATAGGTCTGCTCGGATTCCTGCTGATTCGTCAAACCGTCCGCATCATGGTCACCCCACGGATCACTCGTGACAATGGCATCATCCCAATCCGTCAAACCGTCGTCATCGCTGTCGGCATCCGTGGGCGAGGTGCCCGAAGTTTCCACCTCGTAACCATCGCTCCAGCCATCGCCATCCGTGTCTGAAGCATTCATGTCCGTGCCATGCTGCCCGCCGAAACCGCTCCCGTTCAATTCAGTCCAGTCCATGAGGCCATCCCCATCGGTGTCCGTGTGGGTGAGCTGCCACCACAGGCCATCCGGCGCACCCGAGCCATTGCTCGTCGCGCTCAGCGGATCGGTGCCCATCACATGCAGTTCATTCCCATCGATGGCACCGTCATCATCGCTGTCCGGGTTCCCCCGCATGTTCACCGTGGCGTTGTGCGTGCCGCCATACCAGTCCTCGAACCACGCCGGCAGGTTGTCGGTGTCATTGTCGCTCATGTCCGCGCCTTCCGGCGGCTCGGGATCACCGCCCGCGCCGCCATCCCAGGAAGGCGAGTAGCTGCCGGGATTGGTCAGCGCATAGCCCGCCGCGTTCACATCCTGAACATAGACCGCGTTAAGCGTCGGAGCCGACAGCGTCCAGCCCAGCAGGCAGTACAACTGCACCCAGATGACCCACTTGCTGCGGCGCAAGCGGCGGAGGGATGGAGAAAGAGGCCGCTGCATGAGGGTCGGAGTTTAGTAGTTGAACATTCGCTCTCAATCAACCACCCACCATGATCTCCACGGTGTTGCTCCACTGGCCCACCTGATGGTCGCCGACGCGGTAGATGGCGCGGTATTTCCATTTCGTGGGCGTGGCGGGCAGCGGGGTGGTGTCGGTGTAGTTCGGCGTGGTGTCGTAGGCCAGCAGGGTCCAGCCGTTGCCACGGTCCACCTGAAGCTCCAGCATGTCGAGGAAGGCGCTGTTGCCGCCCCAACCCCAGCCGATCTGCACGGCGTTGCCGCTGAGGAGAGTGTCGATGATCGGCTGAATAATGCTGAGGTCAGGACCGGTCTGCACCGCGCCTTCAATGCCAAGGGTCTGGCCGATGGCGTCGTTGTAGTTCGGGTGCGCCTTGATGCTCTTCACCAGCGCACGGAAGCGCACCTCGACGCCCAAGGCCACAGCGGCCACCGCCGTGGGAAACACCGGGTCCACCGGCGCGCCCGCCGCGGGTGGCGTGCCACCGGCGCGCATGAGGTTTTTCCAGGCCGTCCATTGCTGCGCGCCGCCCTGCATGATGCCCTGGCAGGCGACGACGTAGCCGAAGGAATCCGCATCCGCCGCCTGGGCGGTGATCTGCGCAGGAGTAACACCGAGCGCGGTGGCGTAGGCACCAATGCCGGTTTTGAAGGTTTGCAGTTGAGCGGCGAACAGGTCGTCGTTCTGGGCGATGTAGTCGGATTTGGCCATACGGTTACGTTTGGGTTTCAGGGTGGGTTGGACGGGATTGCTTGAGGGAGTCGGGGTGTAGCCAGGATCACCGGCTTCGAGGATTCCTGACCACGTCAGATTGGGCGAATCCCATGCATAAGGCTGCCCGGTGGCTGGATCGACGGAGTCCCAAAACAGCGGCTTCATGGCTGGGTGTGGCGGGTGAGTAAGAACGCATGATTTGCCCGGCCAGGGATGTGTGAAGAGGGCACAGGCCCAAGGCTGGCGGCTGAAACCGTGCGGCTGGACGCTTGATCCGCACGGCTGAACCCGGCAGCCGCATGGCTGGACGCTTTCCCGGCACGGCTGGACGCTCCAGCCGTGCGGTTAAATGAAAACCCTGCTGCGGCTGGTTTTTCCAGCCGTGCGGCTGAATGATTTTACCGGTGTGGCTGAACGCTCCCACGGTGCGGTCAAAGGCTCCAGCCATGCGGCTGGAGGAACCTGGCATGCGGCTGAATGAGCCAGCCGTACGGTGAAAGGCGGCTACCATACCCCCCTCCCGGCACCCGCTTGCGCCTTGAATCACCCGCCGTTTGTGCCTCAGAGCAAACCGCGAACCGCGCAGCGCTACGCAAAGTGCTGCTGGCAAGGAACCGATGAAGCATTGGAGCAATGACGTTCATGCGAATTAAATTGTTTTTAGCAATTCACGTCGCGAACCACAAGATAAAATCCGGCATCCCCCTTACGTATAAATCGTTATTTATACTTAGTTATTTAATGGTGAGCACTTTCGTGGCCGCAAACTGCCTCAGAATTATTCCAGACCCACTTCAGCTCAAGGCCGACAACCGTCACCGGGCGGTGTGAAACAACAGCCTTGGCACTCCGGCTGCCGTTTCGACGACACTGCGGCAGCGTTGCGCCCCCCGCCTCAATCACTCGCCCGCCTGCGCTCCGACGACCATCTCCTGCACCGGAGCGGTCTTTTCGGCGGGTTTCTTCACCTGCACGACAAACGGAGGTGATTCGCCACCGATCTTGCCGCCCTGGTCGAGGAAACGGTTCATGTCTTCGAGAGCGGCATCGAGGCGCGGATCACCGGCCTGCATGTAGGCGCTGACGCGCATGGCCAGCGCGCGACCGTTCCAAGGGAAGGGTTTGCCGAGGCTTTCGAGGGCGGCGAGCTGCTGCGGCACTTTCAAATGCATGGCCATGTCGCAGCGCATGCCGAGACGAACATTGCGCGCGACCTGCACGGGGTATTCGCGGCCGAGTTTTTCAAAGATGGTGGTGAAGCGCGGGTCCTGCACCGCTGTCTTCGATTTGGAGACATCGCCGAGGAGATTGAGAGCCTCGTTCACCAGCGGGAGGCGGCACCAGGGCACCTGCATGAGGCTGTCGAGGCCGTGCTCGATGTGGACGAGCACCTCGGCGGGCTTTTGCTGCACATGGCAGGCAATCGCACGCAGGAAATGCGCGTCCACGGCTGAAATCGGCTCGATGGCAGCGATCGCGGCAAAGGCGTCCGGCGCTCCCATGCGTGCCTTCGCCTGGGCGAGCAGCACACGATCCGCCAGCACGGGCGCGGCGGGTGCAGGCGCGGCGAGATGATCGGCATAGCGCTGCCGCCAGAAGGCACGCAGGTGCTCCACGCGCTCGCGCACGGCAGCAGGAGCATCGGCAGGCAGGATTTCATCGGAGGCGGATTCCCACAGGCGGCCCGGCATGTGCAGGCGCTCGGCGAGGTAAAGATTCGTGTCGATGGCGGCATCAACCTTCGGCAGATAACAACCGGCCCGTGTGGCGGCGCGGGCGAGATCGAGCGAGCAGTTCGACTTCTTCGCCACGCTGCGGGCGAAGCTGAACTCGAGGCGGTTCATGTCGTCGGTGTTCACCGTTTTCGTCGCGGCGGCGATGGCGGTGCAGTAGTCACTGTTCGCCACGCAGCCGGTGAGGAAACCTTCGGCCGTGTCCGTTTTCCAGAAGCGACGCAGCGCCTCGGCCATCGGCTCGATTTTGACACGCTTGCGCAGCGAATCGAGCGACCAGGGCGTCTCGTCATTCGAGCAGATGAGCAGCATATCGACACTCTGCGTGGCCCATACCTCCACTTTCGGGAAGACCTGACGCAGCGTGGTGATGACGGTGCTGATGGTGGCCGGCTCGACCTCGTAACCTTGCAGCCACTGGCAGAAAATGCCGTTCTTGGTGAGGCGCTGGCTGGCGTTGGTGTAGAACTCGCGAGTGTAGAGATTGGCCACACCGGCGCGGCAAGGATTCGAGGGCTCGGAGACGATGAGGTCGTAATCTTCGCCCTTGGTGAGCAGGAACTCACGCGCATCGCCGGTGATGTTGTTGACGCGCGGATGCTTCATCGCATTGCGGCTCACGGGATCGAAATATTCGGCCACCTTGCGGATTTCCTCCTCGAGTTCGAGCACATCGACACGCTGCATGCCCGGCACATCGGCCAGCCAGCCAGCGGTGGTGCCCGTGCCAAGACCGACGACGCAAGCGTTCTGCGGGTGCGGATGCAAGATGGCCCCGGTGATGCCGAGCATGACCTGCGTGCCCGCATCGCCCACAGCTGAGCCGTCGCTCTTGCCGTTGGTCAAAAACGCATACTGCATGCCACCGACGACGGCGACGCTGGTCTCACGGCCATCGTATTCCTGCACGAGCGAACGCTGCGCATTGCGTTGCCACGTTTCCAAGCCCAGCGCGGTGCGGTAGTCCTGCGACACGCGACCGTAACCGATCGGTGTGTGCATCCACACCGCCGTGGGGCCGGTGGTTCCAAAGGCAAAGAAGCCGCACACCATCAGTGAGGCGAGCGCGAAACGGCTGTTCCAGGAAAAGCGTGAGGCCAAGGAAGCACCGCTGTCCTCCCCTTCCCTGCGGCGCATTTGAAGCCACAGCGAGGCAGCGGACATGCTGGCGATCAAAACCGCTGCGAGCACCCAGCAGCCCTTCAAACCGATCAGCGGCACCAGCAGGAAGCCGCCGAGCAACGAACCGGAGATCGAACCAAATGTGTTCCAAAGATACGCACGGCCCAACTGCTGACCCACGCCCACATTGCCGCGTCCGAGCAGCGACACGAGCAGCGGGAACTGAATGCCACTGAGCAACGCCGGGAAAAACGCCAGCGATCCCATGACCACCGCCCAACCCATCGCCATCTGCGTGAGGCCGACACCGCGCAGACTGTCATTCAAGATCAGGGCCAGATGCGCGATGCGGTCGCCGAGCGCATACGGCAGCAACACCGCCAGAGCTTGCAGGGCAGAGACAATCGTGAAACCGGCGATGCTGGGCTCCGCTTTTTTCAAAATCAGCGAGTACAACAGTCCACCGATGCCCATCCCTGCAAGCACCACGCACAACACGAGGCCAAAACCGTAAACCGAGCCGCCGAGCAGCGGCGTCGAGACGCGATACCACACGAGTTCCGCCACAAAGAACGTGAACCCGCTCATGAAAGCCGCCGCCAGAACAAACGCAGCCGGTGCCTTCGCAGCCACACTGTCCTCGGCGGTCGGTTCGCTTTCAACCGCTGGCTTGCGTGGCTCTTTTTCCTGGAACATCGAGATCGCTCCCGCCGCCAGGGCGATGCCCAGATTTGCCAGCACCGCCACGGTCAGCGCGCCTTTGTTGCCGAGTGTCGGCAGCAGCCAGAAGGTGCTCAGAACCGCGCCCGTCACCGCTCCGGCGATGTTGATGCCATAGAAGAAGGCGGTGATCGAGCGACGCGGATCATCATCGCGCTGCGCAAACTTCATCGCCGCCGGAAGTGTGCCGCCCATGAGGAAACAGGGCAGTCCGAGCACGAGCGCGGTCATCAGCAGTTGCAGGCAGGTGGCAGCCCCCAGGCCCATGCCTGCGGTGCCGCCGGTTTTCAAATAGAACGCCCGCGCCAGAGCGAGCATTGCTGGCGAAGCCACCGCCGCGATGGCAATGCCGACCTCCAAACGCGCATAAAACCGGAACGGGCGGCCCACACGCTCCACCCAGCTTCCAAACAGCTTGCCGCCAAAACCCAAGCCGGCCATGAACACGGCCACCACCGCCGCCGCCGCCGGAGCTGCCCCGCCAAACACCAGCCGAAACTCCCGCAGCCAGACCGTCTGGTAGATCAGCGAGCAGAAGCCGGAAAGGAACAGGATGAGTGCCAAAGCGAACTGAGTCAGTTGGGCACGGGAGGGGCTGGAGGGAGGAGCGCAGTTCATAAATATCGGTTAATAAACAAGGATTATATATAATTACCATATTAAGACAACTGAATTATACACCTTTTCCCCCGAACCCTCGCTTCCCCTGCCTTTTGCCACTGGCAGGGCTTTATACCCGGCGTCACCATGATTTGTGAAACTTTACTGCGAAGCAATGGAGTCATGGAGATGTGGAATACTGGAATGCAGAACTCCACCACTCCACGGCTCCAAACACCGGGGAATTCCAAAACTTGATGACGCGAGTTATATCATGAAGACACCTTCACTCCTCCTCGCCTGCGTGCTCCTGGCCCTTTTGAGTGGCTGCACTCGTGAATCTTGGCAAAAAGCCTTCACCGCCGAGGTTTTGCAGCTCTCGTATGATGACTTCGGCACGGAGGCGATGGTCAGCCCCGTCTTGGGTCCACGGGGAACCGACTTGCAGGTTGTCATCAACCATGGGGCCACGAACAGCGCCTCCTCCCCCCCGCCGCTTGAACACCTATCAGGGTCTGCTCATGCTCCGCCGCAATGCGCATCGTCTGCCCCGCACACCGGAGAACGAGGCGCTGCGCCAGCGCATGACCAGGACTTACAGCCGACTTTATCATTCCTACCGCACGCGCCGCGAGGCCATGCTCGCCGCTCCGCCCTCAGTGGGACGTGGGGCGCTGGCACGCGCGCAGATGATCCCGCCGGTACCGCCCACGCTTTGAACTCTCAGTTCATCGCCTCACGGGCCGATTGGAACAGGTAATGCCCCCAGCCGAACTGGGCATCGCCGCTCCAGTCAGGATCATAATGCTGGCTCTTGAAGATGAAGCGCTCGGGATGCGGCATGAGGCCAAACACACGGCCTGTGTCATCTTGCAAGCCCGCAATGCCGTTCGTCGAGCCATTCACGTTCGTGGCGTAAAGCAGCGCCGCGTGGCCGGACTTCACGTATTTGGCTGCGTCCTCGCCCTCGGTCACGAGTCGGCCTTCCGCGTGGGCGATGGGCAGTTCAAAGTTCTCGGGCAGCTTGCTCAGATACGGACTCGCCTTGGCGGCGGTTTTCTTCAAACCGACCCAGCGGCAGATGAACCGGCCGCTCGTGTTGTGAATCAGGCTGCCCTTCGGCAGCAGATCGAGCTGCGTGAGGATTTGGAAGCCGTTGCAGATGCCCAGGGCGTAGCCGCCTTTGTCCACAAACGCCTTCAGCCTGTCGCCCAGCTTCGATTTCGTGATGAGCTGCGCGATGCGGCCGGACATCACGTAATCTCCGTAGCTGAAGCCGCCGGAGAACACGATCATCTGCGCTTTGTCGAGCGACGCCGGTTCCAGCAGCGCCACAGGCAGCACCTCTGCGGTAAAGCCCGCCGCCTCCAGCGCACGGGCGGTTTCGGCGTCACAATTGGTTCCGGGGAATTTCAGGAGAAGAGCGTGGGGCATGGGCGGTGATTCGTTCCGCATCTAGGCGAAGCCGTCGCCGCATGCAACCGCTTTGCCCGGTTGCACACGCCGGGGCATGCACTAGTTTTCCAGCATCATGTTCAAAGACCTCTTCTCCCCCACAAACACCTTCCTCTACGGCTTCGTGCTGTGCGGCATTTTCCTCGTGCAGTCGCTTTGGGCCCACTGGAAGACCAAGCGCGAGCTCAAGCGCTACAAAGGCATGCTCAGCGACAAACTGGACCTCGACTCGAAGCAAAGCCAGGACCTCACCAAGGAGCGTGCCGCCCTGAAGCAGGAAAACGAGAACCTGCGCATGCAGATCGCCCGCCTCAACGAGCGTGCCGACAACAAGATGCAGCGTGAGCTCGAAATCCTCGCCCGTGCCGAGAAGCAGATGGTCATCAGCGCCCCCGGCTTCGCTCCCGCCTGGGAGATGGCCAAATCCACCGCCCTCGGCCAGCTTGAGCATGAGGAAAAGGGCCAGTCCTTCCCGCAGAAAGTTTATCGCAAACTGATCGGTTCCGGCTCAACGCAAAGCAATGTGGCGCTGCCTGAATCCGCCGCCAATGCCGCCAAGAACAACAATGGCGCGACCTCCTCCGCCAACGCCGCCTAATACCAAGCGCAAGCGCGAATGACCCGCACGGAGGCTTACCTCGCGCTCAACCTGCTCCCACAGGTCGGACCTGTGCGCGTCCGCAAGCTCCTGCAGCACTTCGGCAGCCCCGAGCGCATCCTCACTGCCAAGTCATCTGAGATTCTCCAAGTCGAAGGCTTCGGCCTCGCTCAAGCAGAGAGCATCGCCGGATGGGAAGCGCAGATCGACCTCAGTGGCGAACTGCAAAAGATCCACGACCGCGAGCTCACGCTCCTCACGCAGGAGGACGAACTCTATCCACCGCTGCTGCGCGAGATCCACGACCCGCCCGTCGTCCTCTATGTTTGGGGCAATCTCACCAAGCGCGATCACAACGCCCTCGGCGTCGTCGGCAGCCGCCATGCCACGCATTACGGCCTCAATGCCACCAAGAAACTCAGCTTTCAGATCGCGTATGCCGGTTACGTCGTCATCAGCGGCCTTGCACGCGGCATCGACACCGCCGCGCATGAAGCCGCCCTTGCCGCCAAAGGCCGCACCATCGCCATCCTCGGTTCTGGCATCGGTAAACTGTATCCACCGGAGAACATGGCCCTAGCCGAACGCATCGCACAAAACGGCGCGGTCGTGAGCGAGTATCCTGTCGATCGCATCGCCGACAAACAAACCTTTCCCTACCGCAATCGCATCGTCGCCGGCTGGAGTTGCGGCTTGATCGTCGTCGAGGCTCCGCTGCGCAGCGGCTCGCTCATCACCGCACAGCAAGCCACTGAGCAAGGCCGCACCGTGTATGCCGTGCCCGGCCCCATCGACAAACCGACCTCCGCCGGCTGCAACCGCCTCATCCAGCAGGGCGCCAAGCTCATCATGGATGGCGCCGACGTGCTCGATGATCTGATGACGCTCTTCCCCACCGCGCCGCACGCGCCGAAGACGGAAGAATCCCGCCCCGCCGTCACCCTCACGCTGGAGGAAGAGATCCTCTACCAGGCCATCCGCACCGACGAGGCCCACATCAACGACATCACCACCGCCTCCGGCCTGACCCCCGCCACCGTGTCAGCGACGCTGATGCGCCTCGAAATGAAACGCCTCATCCGCGCCCTGCCGGGACGGCGGTATGTGCGGCTGGTTTGAACGTCAGTTCCTTGGCCTAGGAAGGTGAAACATGAGGCACCACTACACGCATCCGAGTCCGGCTTGCAAAAGTCACGCCATGCCCAATACAAGTTGACGGATCCGGAACCGGGGTGATTCACTGCGCATAGAACGTGGGGTGGCTGATCGTTCACAGCGGTCAGGAACGGTGGGGCGCCCTGAAACGACCTGCCCCAGCCTTCGCATCCCCATCGGCAGCCTCAACATTTCACATCGCGCATGCTTCGAGAATTGAGCTTCACAGACGACAGGAAACTGATCGAGCAATTCCGCCGGGACTGCTACAAAGGCACGTTGAACCGGGTGTTGGATGATTTTGATGAGAAAGCCCATCACTTCGCCCTGTTTGACGAGCACGAGGAAATCCAGGCGATGGCCCGCATCCTGCGCAGCGATGAGGTACAGCCCTTCGAGCTGTTTCTGGAGCCCAAGGCCCAAGGCCTCGCGCTGCCTACCCACGGTCTGGGCCTGGAATCCTCCCGCGTCTGCGCCAAAGATGGCAGCGCCGGCACCTATCTGCTGCGCCTCTGCCTGGGCGTGAATGATTACGCCGTCCGGAGCCGGGCCGACTACCTCATCGCCAAGACCGTGCCGCATCTCCTGCCCATCTACCTGCAGTTTGGCTTCAAGGTCTTTGGCGAGCCCTTCATCAGCGACTGGTTTAGCGACAACCGCACGGTCTTCCCCATCATGTACCGCTGGGACAACGAGCCCCCGGCGGCTGAGGACGACTCCGTTTTCGTCTGGTAAGGCGGCGGGTCCCCAGCCGCCGCCCCCCGGCGCTTGGCAAGCACCTCTCCTTGTTCCTACCGCCGTAGCATCACGATCAGCTCCGTGGTACGACGGGCACTCCTGCCCGTCGGTCCATCGTCACCGCCATCAACCATCGCTTTCGCCAATCCACCCCACCCCGAGACAGACAAGAGTGTCTGTCGTACTTCCCTACCGCCGCAGCATCACGATCAATTCATCCACCTTGTTCGCGATCTGCTGCACCTCGCTTTGCGTCGGCGGATCGCTCACCGTCATCCCGGCGCGTGAGGGACCACGCGCCCTACCAAGGAGCGGCGCTTGGCAAGCGCCTCTCCTTGTTCCTACCTCCCGGCGCTTGACGCGCCCTCCCCCAAGGAGCGGGCACATCCTGTCCCCGTCGATTCCAACGTGTGACCGGACGACCACGCCGCCCCGCTGGGCCACAGGGCCATTAAAGCGCCCTTCTTCCCGCCGCTGCGGGTGGTTCCGGTGAAAATCGCCCCTGCCATCCGGCCTCCTGGGCCCTGCCTAGAGGGAAAACCGGTTTCACGGATGAAGTTGTCGTACGCAGGAATCGTCCGTCAGGCATGACGCACCGTCCGTCAGCTTGCACGGATGAGCCGTCAGCTTTGACGGACAGTCCGTCAGGTACGCAAACTCGCGCGTGAAACCGCCCCGCCGCGTTCACCAAGCCCCCGGCACCGCCTGCAAGGCGACCTGCCCGCTTGCCACCCAGACTGGGACAAACGCCGAGGGATTCGGAGGCGTTTGAGACAGCCGGCCAGGCTGGGGCACCTGCCCCGACAGCGCGAGGAGCGATGGAGTCAAACTTGGAGAAGAGGAGACTTGGAGAACTCGCGTTCATGGGCGGAGTGTCCCACCGCCTGCCGCGTTGTCTCGTTCGTCATACCGAACGGCGTTTGACATCAGCCCGGCAGCGCCGGTTCCGAGACGGTCAGGGGCCATGGCGCCGGCAGCCAGCCGACCAGCCACGCACCCAGGGCCTGCCGCCGCCAAGCGCGGCACAGCGCCCGGACATGCCGTGCCACCGGCTCCACCAGCCCTTTCATCGCCGCGGCCCTGGCCAGGGCCGCCAGCCAGCGGCGGCGCACCAGCCGCATGAGCCCGCCATGCCCAGCGCGGCTCCAGCTCATAGATGACCTCCTGCGTCACGTTGCACACAGAGTTTTCCAGATCACTACCCACCTTGGCCTGGAAGCGCACATACTGCTTATACCACTGCACATAAGACAGCTCCGTCTGCCTGGAGCCGAGCGGCGAGGATAGCCGCGAGACAGACTGCGACGCAGGAGCAGCCCGTGAGCGCAGCGGAAGGGTGAAGGAGCCGGAGAAGGCGACTGAATCAATATTGTTTTAGCCGGATCGTGCCGCGTAAACGCTCCTCACGACTTGGCTCAGGGCTTGGAATATTCACCCATGGAATTTACCCTCCTATGTTGGCGCAATCCCACAGATTTGTTGCCTGAGTACGGCATGTGCGGCTAAAACGACACCCATGAAGCCAAAAACCCGTGATATTCCAATAAAACCGTCGGCTATAAAGCTGCTGACAAACCTCACGATCTGTTAACCATCCACACTGTTAGGCGTTGCTGCGCGACATGAGTAAACAATACGAAAACATCAGCTCCGAACTCGCAGCTTGGCTAGCCGAGCAGCGCATGTTCTTTGTTGCGACAGCGCCCCTTTCTCGTGACGGCCACCTCAACCTGTCGCCCAAGGGTGGCGATTCATTCCGCGTGCTCGGACCATTGGAAGTGGTCTATCAGGACTACACCGGCAGCGGTGTTGAAACCGCCGCCCACGTCCGCGAGAATGGTCGCATCGTTGTCATGTTTTGTGCTTTTGCCGGCTCTCCCAAGATTCTCCGACTGCACGGGCACGGCACGGTTCTCACACCCGGTGATGACAGATTCACCGAGATGGAATCATTGTTTCCAGCCAACCCTGGCACCCGTGCCTTCATTCACGTCGCAGTCACTCGTGTCGTGGATTCTTGCGGCTGGGCTGTGCCAGTTTACGACTTTCGCTACCATCGCGACACGCTCGACCAATGGGCTACCAATCAAGGCCTGGATAACCTCAACGCATACCGCGCGACCAAGAACCAGACTAGCATTGATGGACTTCCCGCATTCAACCGCAACGCTCCTGAGTAACTAGACTTCGAGTTATAAGGCGGGAACGAGTTGGAGGCCGAGGCTGTGGGCTTGTTTTTGTAGATTGAGCAGACGTTTGGCCTGGCTGGAGGGCGTGACTTTGAATGCCTCGTTTTCGTCGTAGGCGCTGCCGCTCTTGATCATGCCGTAGATGATGCGTGCGAGCTTGTGCGCGGTGGCGACGATGCCTTCGGCCTTGCCGAGGCGTGCTTTGAGACGGCGGCAAAACTCGCCGATCTTGTTGTCGCTGCGTGCCACGCATTGCGCGGCGAGGCGCAGGGCACGGGCGACGCGGCTGGGCACCTTGCGGGTTTTGGCCTTGAGCACTTTGCCTCCACTGATGCGGTTGTCGGGACACAGCCCCATCCAGGAGCTGAACGCTTCGGCGCTACGGAACGCTTTCTTCATCTGGCTGCCGGTGCCGACCTCGCTCATCAGCACGCCGAGCACTCCGGCGCTGACGCCGGGCACGGCGCTGAGGTCCACGCCGTAGAACCGGAACGCCTCATCGTAGATGGGCAGCGTGGCCGGGGTGTTCTTGTGGAGGCGGTGCTGCTCGGCCGGGGCGCTGGGTGGTGGCGCTGTGGTGTCGCCTGACACGGCTTTGACCAGCGCGGCGATCTGCTCATCACACGCGGCGATGGCGGCGAGGCACTGCGTCCAGCGCTGCTGGCACTGGCCCAAGACAAAGAGGTATTCGCAACGGTAGTCGCCGCGCAGTGCCTTGATGATCTTCTCCTTCGGACTGCGGCAGCGCTTGTCACGCAGGGCGGCGAGCCGCTCCGCATTGCGCTCCCCGGCGAGGATGGCCGTGATGATGGCCTGGGCGCTGACACCATCGACATCGCTGAACACATGGTGGATGTGCAGGTTCATCTCGGTCAATACTTTCTGCATGAGCTGCGTCTGCCGCCCGGCCTCGGCGATGATCTCGCTGCGGTGGCGCATGAGGTAGCGCAGCGGCACGATGTCTTTGTCGGGACGGAAGGACTTCCGCAACAACCCGGCGGCGTGAAGCTGCTGGAGCCACTGCGCATCGCACACATCGGTCTTCTTGCCCGGCACGCCTTTGACATGGCGTGCATTGACCAGGCACACCTCAATGCCTGCATCGCTGAGCATACTGTAAGTGGTGACCCAGTAGTTGCCGGTGCTTTCCAGCGCGGCGGTCTTGATGCCGCAGGTGATGAGCCAGTCACGCAGCGCTTCAACACCAGCGGTGAAACTGCTGAAGGTGCGCACCGTGTCGCCCGCGCAGCGGCCCGCAGGCACGGCGGCCACCAGTTCCTCCGCGCCGATGTCGATGCCTGCCGCATCGGGATGGGTGATGGTGTTGAGTCCCTGCTTGGCCGCAGCAGCGCTGGCGGCCTTGATCTTTGCGTTGAGTCGTCTTTTGCGCTTGGTCATGGCTTTGGCTTGTGGTTGGATGGATGAATGCAAGGGCAGCCGCCGAACAAACATGGACAGTCTCCTGAACGGGGTCGGCACCCCGTGAAGGGCATCGCCACCAATGACCGGCTTGCGGGGGCTGCGACCACGCTAACCAACGGGGTCCGCGGTTCAGCACCGCGCCACCATTGCCGTGTCGGCCTATGCTCCTTGCATCCACATCCAACGCTCAACACGCACACACTCCGTTGCAATCCCAAGTTACTCCCCGCCCGGCAAAGGCTCCGCCCCTGTTCCTTCGCTAACCATGCACTGCAGCGAACCCGGCCATCGCGTTATTGTTGCAATCGTGACGTTCCGTGGGCCGGGTCGCTGAGCTTGGTCGTTCGCCCAACTCCAGCGCCGCCCACTCCTCAGCGGCAGCGTTTACCGAAGCTTTACAGACATCAAAGCACTCAGCATGCAGACTGAACACCTATGAAAAACTTTTGCACACACCTAGCCTTTTGCGTTTTTGCCAGTTTCATTCAGGCGGCGATACCCACAGATACGAATGTGACACTGCTGAAGGTCAAGAAGGTTACCGTTGAGGACAGCGTCATCGTCATTGTCGCCGAAAAATCCACGACGCGTATAACATTGCTCGCTGACGATCAAGATCCATCCTACAAGGGCGAGACCCGGGATGGAAAGCCAGTTACAACGGTGCAGGTCTTGTCGAATAATGCGACTTTCACGATCAAGCCGGACCGTTACTCCAAACCTGGAGGAGTGTTGGAGAACGTGTGGAAGAGCAGCTTGGCATTGGCCAGAAAGTTGCAAGAAAGCAAGGATGTCGGAACTGTTGAGATTGGCTTTTACGCGCCCGAGGTCGTCATCAAACGCCACGAAATAACATCCGTCATCGGGTTCGGCTACTTGGTTGCCAAGCGCCAATGAAACAGACCACGAAGACACCATGAGCACGACCACCGCGAGAACGAGGGCGAACAAAACGGATGCAGGCAGGGGGCTCGCATGGCATCTGTCGTGTCATCGGTGCCTTTGCCAGCGCCCCCCAGCGCTGCCCTGCGGGTTGCCTTCAGCAAGCTATCTCGCTCCGCTCGGTTCGCTCGCCGTCGCCTGATCCGAAGCGTTCGCCCAAGACACGGAGTCACTCGCCACCTATCTCATGCTCATTCGCCAAATGACTATCGGAGATTATCTCCAAGCGACAGAGCTTTGGCAGCAGGCATCTGGTGTCGAGGTTGCCGAGGGTGATGATTTCGAGACTTTGCGGGGTTTCCTCAGCAGGCGGCATCACAGCTTCGTTGCGGTGGACAAGGGAGAGGCGATCATCGGCGCGGTGCTCTGTGGTGATGATGGCCGGAGAGGGTATCTTTACCATCTTGCCGTTGCCGCCGCCCATCAACGAAGAGGCATTGGGACTGTGCTGGTTCAGCACTGTCTGGCTGCTTTGCGAGGGACAGGGATTCTACGCGCCACCATTTTGGTAGAGCTCACCAACTCGGCAGCCAGAGCATTTTGGTCTTCTAGAGGATTCGAGGAGATTTCTCTCGCTTTGCCGATGGGGGTGGATCTTTGAGCACCGAGTTCCACATGAGAATGACAACAGACCAACCAAAGAACAAAACGGATGCAGGCAACGGCTCGTCTGGCATCTGTCGTGTCATCGACGCCTTTGCCAGCACCCGCCGGCGCTGCCCTGCGGGTTGCCTTCGGCTGTCTATCTCGCTCCGTTCGCTCGCCGTCGCCTGATCCGGGACGGTAGGCCACACCGCACGCACACCATGCCAATCGTCGACATCGAAATCATCACTTCGGAGTCACTGGACGGCGGTCTTGCGGCAAAGATTGCGGACATGGCAGCGCAGGTCTTCGGCGGCCCACCCGCCAGCACTTGGGTTCGCGTGCGGTCACTGCCACAGGAACACTATGCCGAAAACGGTACTGCGACCCCAGAAGGGTGGCGTTCTGTGTTCGTCACGGTGCGCAAGGCGCAGCGACCGACAGGCCCGGCGCTGGAGACCGAGGTGCGCGCACTGACGGAGGGCGTCGCGCGAGTTTGCGGGCGGCCAGCCGGGAACGTCCACATTCTCTACGAGCCAGACGCCCAAGGCAGGATTGCCTTCGGAGGGAGCTTGAAGACATGACGAACATGCGGCCGCCTCCTCCTGAGTAACAAGACATCGAGTTACACAGCGGGAACGAGTTGGAGGCCGAGTTTGGCGGCTTGTTTGTGCAGGTTGAGCAGACGTCTGGCCTGGCTGGAGGGCGTGACTTTGAAGGCTTCATTTTCGTCGTAGGCTTTGCCGCTCTTGATCATGCCGTCGATGATGCGTGCCAGGTGGCTGCCGCTTCGCTCCACCCTGCGGGCAGCCTGACGGTGCTGCGAACAGGCCTGCGCGCCACGCCTTGCGCAACCAGATGCAGGGCGCGTTTGCACTTCGGGATGAGCCGCCCATTCTGACCCATGCTCGGATTCGAATTCACCTACTGGACCGCGACGCTGGCCGTGGTCTCCATCATCGGCGCGGTGCTGGCGCTGGTTCACCTGCTGCTGCAGCATCGGGATTACCGCTCGGCGGCGTTCTGGACGGCGCTCATTGTGCTCTCGCCGCTGATCGGGCCGCTGCTGTATCTGTTTCTGGGCATCAACAGCCTGCGGCGGCGCGGCAGGCACTACCGCCGCAGCACCCACGAGCCGTGGCGTGATCCAGTGCCGGAGCATCCCCTGCCCTTCGTGGCGGACAGCAGTTGCGCGGCGCAGGAGCACCAGCAGCTCGCACGCACGCTGGACCGCATCTCGCGCTTCTGCTTCACCAAGGGCAACCGCGTGGTCCCGCTGTGCAACGGCGACGAGGCCATGCGGCGCATGCTGGCGGCGATCCGCGGCGCGCAGCACAGCATTTCACTGGCCAGCTACATCTTCGAGGCCATCGGCATCGGCGCGGAATTTGTGACGGAGCTGTCCGACGCGGTGAAGCGCGGCGTGCAGGTGCGGGTGATGGTGGATGACGCGGGCACGCGCTACTCGTGGCCGCCGGTGATCGAGGCGCTGAAAAAGGCCGGGGTGAACGCGCGGCGCTTCATGCCGAACCGCATGATCCTGCGCCTGATCACGATGAACCTGCGCAACCACCGCAAGATCATGGTGGTGGACGGTCGCACCGCCTTCACGGGCGGCATGAACATCCGCGAGGGGAACATGATCTCCCGCAAGCCCGCACATCCGGTGCATGATCTGCATTTCGAAGTTACAGGACCATGCGTGGCACAGATCCAGCGTGTGTTTGCCGAGGACTGGACCTTCTGCACCGGCGAAGCGCTCGAAGGCCCGCTGTGGTTCCCCGATCTGACAGGCACCGGCCAGACCAGTGTCATCGGCATCGTCGATGGTCCGGATGAAGACATGGAGGTCATGCCTGCCGCCTTTTTCGCCGCGCTCAATGCCGCGCGCGAAGAAGTGAAGATCATCACCCCCTACTTCCTGCCCACCGCCGTGCTCGCGGCCTCGTTGCGCCTGTGCGCGATCCGCGGGGTGAAGGTGACCATCCTCACCCCGGCGCAGAACAACATCCCCTTCGTCGCCTGGGCGGCGCAGACCTTGTATCCCGATCTCCTGGCCGTCGGCTGCCGCATTTTTGAATCCCCTCCACCCTTTGACCACTCGAAGTTCTTCCTCATCGACGGTGTCTGGTCCTTCCTCGGCTCCACCAACTGGGATCCACGCAGCCTGCGCCTGAATTTTGAATTCAACATCGGCTGCCACGACGCCGAGCTGGGCCACCGCCTCGCCGCGGTGATGGACGCCAAGCTCGCCAGCAGCCGCGAGATCACCTGTGAGCTGCTGGAAGCCGCCCCGGTCCGGCAGCGCCTGCGCAACGGTTTCGCACGGCTGTTCATCCCCGCGTTGTGATTCGTTGCAGCTTTTGGCTAAACAAAACGTATCTACCTGCGTTTCCATTGAGCCATGATGATCCCGGGCATACCCCACAGCCTCCCCTTCGCCGCAGATTCGTCCTGCCGCGTGCCGGGTATCTCGATTGCCGGGAATAAATCCACGGACACTGGCGTCACACGAAACCGCCGCATGTCACCCCCGTCTTTCTCCCCGTCATGAACCCTTTGCCCCGGAAAACGGGGCCTCTGCCGCGCGCAGTCAACCAGCGCACCCATTAACTCAACCCATCCATACCCAATCATGAAGAAACTCATTGCCCTCGCTTTCGCGCTCGTCGCCTCCTCCGTGTTCGCCGCCGAGTTCCCGGACATCAGCATCGCCGACCTCAAGCAGGCCATTGCCGACAAGAAGGTCACCGTCATCGACGTGAATGGTGCTGCCTCCTATGCCAACGGCCACATCCCCAGCGCAGTCAACTTCGCCACCCAGAAGGACAGCCTCGCCAGTGTGCTCCCTTCTGACAAGGGTGCCCTCGTCGTCGCCTATTGCGGTGGTCCTGCCTGCAGCGCCTATAAGGCCGCCGCCAACAAGGCCAGCGAACTCGGCTACACCAACGTGAAGCACCTCTCCGCTGGCATCTCCGGCTGGAAGGCCGCCAAAGAGTCCTTGGAGAAATAATCCAGCAAACTCTACTGACCGGGCGTGTGGGAACCATCCCGCCGCCCGGTTTTTCGTGCCTGCTCCGGCCGTCAAGGAGGCGCCCAGGCTTCCATCGCCAGACTCGCCGCACCGAGCGCGCCCGCATCGTCTCCAAGGGTCGAAGGTGTCACTTTCAATGGAACGGTGGACAACGCGGGCATCATGAAATTCGCCGCCTGAACAATCGAGTCGCAGAACCGCTCCCCCAGCGCCGTCAGGGGACCGTGCAGGATGAAGACTCCGGTGTCGGCGATCATATGCAGACAGCCGATGACCCTGGCAAAGTCCGCGCACACCTCATCCCACACAGCACCCTCCTCATCTGCCAGTGCTGCCAGTGCCGCGCGCAGATCCTCCGGCAGCTTCGCCTGCGGCCCCACCCCCGCCAGCCGCCGCCAGGTCGCCGGCGCGCTGAGCGCATGATGCAACTCCTGGCGTTTCCCCGTCCCGCTGTCCAGCGGCCACGGCCAGCGGCCCACCTCACCAGCGGCATGATGCGCGCCTTCGATCAGTTTGCCGTCCTGCACCATCGCGATGCCGAAACCGCTGCGCGGTCCCAAGATCACGTAGTGGTTCAGCTCATGCCCCAGGCCAAACCAGCGCTCCGCCAGCGCAATGGCGCGCAGGTTGTTTTGCAGGATGACGGGAACCTTGAGCATGCCGCTGATTTTTTCGCCCACCGGCACCTGATTCCAGTCAGGGATGAAGGCGTAGTACAAT
Source organism: Prosthecobacter sp. (assembly GCF_034366625.1). NCBI lineage: Bacteria > Pseudomonadati > Verrucomicrobiota > Verrucomicrobiia > Verrucomicrobiales > Verrucomicrobiaceae > Prosthecobacter > Prosthecobacter sp. The sequence goes on along the minus strand of NZ_JAXMIH010000019.1, from coordinate 175,624 downwards.
CCCACGCCGGCCTGGGCATCCACCAATCCGGGGACTCCTAATCCGACCGAGAGCAGCGCCCCTTGCATCGATGCTGCCAGCTTCCTCACTAGCGTGAGAATCGTCTGGATCACCAGATCGGCGGTCACCTCCGCTGGCAGCGATTGCGCAACGGCGGCCACCACCTGCCCTGAGAAGTCCACTCCCACGGCCTGGATCCGCTGGGCATTGAACTCCACTCCGGCAAACCAGCCCGCCGCCGCCACGGTGGTCAAAATACGCCGCGGGCGTCCCATCGGCCCCTGGTTCAATCCTGACTCGTTCAAAAAGCCCCCGGCAATCAACTGGTCCACATACAACCCGACGGTGGAGGGCGAAATCCCCAGTTCCCTGGCCAATGTCGTGCGGGAGGTGGCACGTCCGCTGCGCACATGCAAAACAGCCGCTCCGAGCATTTCATGTTGGAAGACCGGGTTTTTACGCATTCGAATAAAAAGCCTGTTGCTCGTTGTTCTGTCCAGCAGGATCAATGCACTCTCAGTAAAAAATCCATCCCATGAGTGCTCTACCCATCCGCACCCCCGCGCGCAAGTGCGAAGTCGCCTGGTTCTCCGCGCTCTGCTCTGACGACTACGAGTTTCTCGGCGTACCGGACGGCTCCCTCCGCTCGAATTACGAGCACTGTGGCGACATCGTGAAGAAGGCGGATGCCCTTGGCTATCAAAACATCCTGCTGCCCTCCGGCTGGATCGCCGGGCAGGACGCGCTCGCCTTTGCCGCTGCCATGGCACCGCAGACCTCGCAGATCAATCAGCTCGTCGCCCTCCGCATGGGCGAAGTCTGGCCCCCCATGCTCGCACGCGCCATCGCCACCGTCGATCACATCGCCCAAGGCCGCCTGTGCATCAACATCATCTCCTCCGACATGCCCGGCATGAAGGAAAGCAACGAAGTCCGCTACGCCCGCGCCAGCGAGATCATCCAGATCCTCCAGGGCCTGTGGCGCACCGATGGCCCCTTCGAGTGGAAGGGCGAGTTCTACAACATCTCCCTCCCCAACACCGAACCCGCCAAGCCTTACCAGCAAAATGGCGGCCCTCTCATGTACTTCGGCGGCATCTCGCCCGCTGCGCAGGAATTGTGCGCAAAGCATTGCGATGTCTTCCTCATGTGGCCCGAAACCGAAGACCGCATCGCCGAAACCATGCGCGTCATGTCTGAAAAAGCCGCCGCCTATGGTCGCCAGATCGACTTCGGCTTCCGCGCGCATGTCATCGTCCGCGAAACCGAAGCCGAGGCACGCGCCGCCGCCGACCGCCTCATCTCCAAGCTCGATGCCGCCAAAGGTGCGGAGATCAAAGCACGCTCGCAGGACAGTCAAAGCGCCGGGGTGAAGCGCCAGGACGAACTCCGTGCGCAAAGCACCGATCTCTACATCGAAGACCACCTCTGGAGCGGCATCGGCCTCGCGAGAAGCGGCTGCGCCAGCGCCATCGTCGGCGATCCCGCTCAAGTCCTCGCCAAACTCAACCGCTACATGGACATGGGCATGCGCGCCTTCATCCTCAGCGGCTATCCGCACCTCGACGAGTGCGACCTCTTCGCCAAGCATGTGCTCCCCAATCTCCCCACCTGCCGCCTGAACGAACTTCAGGGCCGCCGCGTGCCCGATCCAGTGACTCCGCTCACGACGGCTGAGCGAAGATGACAGCGCCGCCTTCTTCAAACTTCAGGCGGCATAGCCCGCTCACCGTCCTACTCCTACTCGTCCTCCTACTCGAACTCGTCCTCGCTTCGATCCAGCCTCCAAGTCTCCGCGTCTCCTCTTCCCTAGTCCCCTCCACTCCATCACCACACCCACTCCGCGCACAGCAGCTCCGCCTGCGCCAGCTCGATCTGCGGCAACGCTGCCTGCCCGCCTGACTGCGAAGCAGTCGGTGTGGTCACGAATCGCCTCCCGGCCCTTTCCTGCTCAACAGGCGCGGACGCGTGTTATTTCGCCTTGGGGATCTTATCCAGCGCGTCCTTCACGATACCAAGAATATCCACCTCGTCCTTCTCCTCCTTGTCGAGCGGCGCGGCGTAGAGTCGCTTGGTCGGATTGTCAAATATCTCGGAGACCAGGCTCTCCACGAAGGCTGTTTCGTGATTCTCTTTTTTCATCCGCGCGATCAGGTCGCGAAACGGATCGAGGCTGATACTGATGGCAGACTTGAACGCCCACTCTTCTTCTGCTCGCCGTTCACTCGAATACCGTTTCGCGGTGAAGGCGATGAGGAATGCCAAGGGTGCGACAATGACGAGGCGGGCGTAGACCAAGGCCCATTGAATGCTTGTCCTGTCCTTTTCGGAGAGAACGGCGATGTGTTCGACGAACCAAAAGGCAAACCAGATTGTCCCGCCGACCGACGAGAGCAACAGAAGTGCCCATACCCAACTGGCATAAGAGATGTGCCGCCGCCGCGTATCGAAGGCGGTGAACAACGACGCGCCGATTGCCTTTCGCAGGTGATCCTTGATCTGGTCGATGAGCGACTCGTTCGTATTGACGACTTTATCGGTGCGCTCGCGAAGATCCGTAACGGACTGCTCCGTGCTCTTGCCCAGTTCGGTCAGATGTAATTGGGCCGCCTTTCCTGCTTCGGTCATCTGATTACGGTGCGCCTCGATCTCTCCATAAAACGTCGTGATCTGGGCCAATTGGTCCGTCATCTTCGCCCTCGCGTCGGTGATGGCTTGGTGCATGGTTTTGGCATCGGACTCAAACTTTTGCACCTGAAGACCAAGGTTTTGGATAGTCGCGACCTCCGCATCCGCCGTGGCCTTGCGGGCAGTGAACTCAGCGGTGGCAGTTGCGGCGGCGGCATCAAGATCAGCACGCACCTTTCCAGCTGCGGTGGCGTTCTCCGTCGCCAACTTCAAGACCGTCCCGATCTCTGTTGAATCAGTCTGCCCCGCTGCGAGGAGGGCCGCGAGTCCATCGATCGTTGGTTGCAAAGCATTGAGTCTCTCAGTCACTTTGGCGTTGAAGTCAGCTTCTGACTGAGCCAGCGACTTTCCAAACGTGTCCAGTTTGCTGGTGAGTTCCGATTCGTGCCGATTGACCAACTCCAACATTTTACGGGCAGCCACTTCGGCCTGTTGGCGGGTGCGTCGAATCAACTCGATCTGTTCCTGCGCAATCTTGCCTGTGAATCCATAGGTGATCAGGCCATACTGCAGGCAATAGGCGAACAGTTCCTCAAGCTGTTTGAGCAGGCCTGATGCCGAGTCTGCCGGGACAGGCTGGTCTTCAGCTGGAACGCCCGCGAATGTGCTCTCTACTTGGACCAAGCGGTCGTGGATGGCCTTGGTGATGACCGACGGAAAAAACTCGGACTTGGGGTCGCCGTAGAAAGTCGCGAGCGATTCAAGGAGAAGCGAAGTGTTGCTGAGCGTGCGTTCGGCGTTCGGCCCGTCAACGGAATCATGGGTTCCAAGACGGGTAGCAAAATCGGTCTTACGCTCCTTAATGAGCGTATTCAGTCTCTTTGCAATCTGGTCGATCTTATCTGCCATGACTCATTTTTTCAAGTTTCGTTCCTCATTGCAATCAAATCTTCGCCGGTTTCGGCGGGAGTTACACATAGCCTCCCCGACGCATGAAAGGGTCAGGAGTCGATTCGTGACAAACTGACTATTCTGTCAACTATCAACCCTGACCCTTTCATGTTCGTGGAAATCGACGACGTAGAGGTTTCGATTCGGCCGGTGTCGCAACGCACGGTGAAAAGCACGTCATGTTTTGCGGGCGTAAACAATTTCTGTCGGCTCCCCGTCTGACGTAATCCAATGCTTGTCTCCGGTATAGTTCCGCTCGATCTCATTGGCGAAGACGCACATGTCCTCCCAGAACGGATGCGTGATGCCGAACATACTTTCGAGGGTTTGGTCGCTGATGCTGAACTTGGCATCCGTCTCCAGTCTTTTAGTGACGTGCTTGTGAAGTGAACCCCATTGCTCTCGTGTAATCATATGAATAAGAAACCGAACATTAAAGATGCCGCGTGTGAGTCGCCTAACGACCCGGATCAGGCGACGGCGAGCGGGACGCGTCGATGACACGACAGATGCCATTCGAGCCCCCTGCCTGCATCCGTTTTTTTGGGCCTTTTCGATGTGCCCCCCGTTCATACTGTCTAGGGATAGAGGAGATCTGGAAGATTCATTCCAGCCTTGGAAGCGAGCCTATCCAATTCGTGATTAATATTTTCGTAGTCCGGTCGAGTCTTCATCAAAGCCCATTGAGATCTAAGCATCTTCTCTTGCTGTGGTTCTAAGTATGGTGCCAACGCATCAAGCCTCTGATAAAAAGATGTGGTCAGTTGGAGATCGACGAACGGGATGAAAATGCCGATAAAGACGCAAATCAAGAACGCGACATGATTGAAAACCGAACGAAGCCTGTGATTTCTGGTTTTGCGTTTGGCCTCTTCTTCAGTAAGGGCCTTTTTCGGGATTCGGCGGCGAAGCGTCAAGAATAAATCCCGACCGAACATGACGGTGACTGATCCCATTAGGATATAACTCAATATTAACACTGAAACCCATTCGCGTTTCCCTTTCGCTGCGCTGATAAATGCCCGATTCTCCAGCCATGCCGCAATCCACGTGCCGCTGATCGACAACAAGTGCCAGATGCCTTTGAGCGTTGGCTCAAGAAGCCAAACGAAGACGATCGAAGCGACAATACTCGAGGCTACATTAATGGTGAAAGCGCGGCGATCCATGGTAAATGACTACTGGGTGAGGCGAACGTTGTTTAGCCACAATGAATTGTGGGCGAATCTGATTCGTTCACAGTTTTTTGTGGATTAACCGGGTTGAGGCAAGGTAAAACGGGGTCGTTCACGAAAGAAAGGATTTTGAATGAGTGCGCCGATGGAAGCGAAAAAGCCGCCCGAGGTCAAGCCTTGGGTGCGGCGGGTCGTCGAGGCTGCGGGTGTTTTCATGCCAGTCCATGCAAGAAAGGGTCGGGAGTCGATTCCTGACAGCAGGCCCTGGGGAAGCCCCGGTGCGCGACGGCAAGGTCGTGCGCTGGATTGATCCAGGATCAGGCGAGCCGGTGCCGTGAGTGGCTGTTGAGACAGGCAGCCTGCCAGAAGGGTGCCGAGAAACTTTGGCCTGCGAGACTGACGGGTGCGCTTTAGGAGAAAGCTTCGCATTCCTCAGTGCGATCCCATGGCAGTGCTTCACTCCCACAAGATCACCTTTTTCATTGCCCAGGCGCGGCTGCTTCATGGCACGCTCTACGACTACTCCAGAGCCGAATACAAAGGCGCGGTGAAGAAGCTCTGCATCGTGTGCCCGCAGCATGGGGAATTTTGGCAACGACCGCACAACCATCTGCGGGGCGAAGGCTGTCCGACATGCGGCAAAGCCAAACATAGCGAATCCACACGAAGGGGCGCAGGCATCGACTTCCCTGCCAAGGCCCGTGACATCCACGGCGAGCGCTACGACTACTCCCACGTCCACTACTTGGGAAACGCGGTCGAAGTGGCGATCCTCTGCCCGCTGCATGGAATGTTTCATCTAACACCTCAGAGGCATCTGAGGGGAACATGCTGCCCCAAGTGCGGCAGGGCAAAGCATGGCCGTCCATGATGCCCGCCGCTTCACCCTGACTTGACCTTTCTTTTCCATCATCCACAGAAGGGGGGGCCTTGCCTCGGCGAAGCCCTCCTCCGTCTTGAGATTCGCAGCGTCAGTCAAGATTTTGCAACCGGAGCCCGGTTCCACAAGGCCCACGTCGTTGAAACCATCAAGCAACTCCAGAAGATGTAACATCCACGGCCCCGGCACGTTCGCGTGACGGGGCCTTCCTTTCCAACATTCAATTATGATCAAGCCCGATTCAATCCCCCGGCCTCTCATCTTGGTCCTGCTATTCGTAGGGGCTGCGTGGATTGGCGTGTCTCTTGTTTGCTTGGTCATCGGCACGGCGAGTTCACCAACACTCCAGTTTCTCGGCCAGGCGGGAGACACCTTTGGCGTGGTGAACTCCCTTTTCAGTGGCATCGCGATGTGCGGCGCGATCTACACCGTGTATCTCCAGACTCGCCAGATGGATAATCAGGGCAAGGAACTTCATCATGACAGGTTGACTGAGGAACGGCAACTGCGGCGGACGAAATACGAGGAAATGCTTCATGCGATACAGACCGACATCAATGAACTCAGCAGAATCATAGGATCAGATATTTACCACCCCATCACGCAAGAGGTTGGCGGGAGAGTAAGTGTGGGCTTGTTGAATCTTTTTCAAAAACCCAGACTCCTCTGCAGGATATATTTTAGGGCACTCCTCCCGGAGTTTGAGGGAAAGCTGACAGGCCCCATCTGCCGGGCCGGCACCACGTATCTAACGTATTGGAAAAAAGGCAGTGAATTCGAAGAGCTTTTCAAAACTTTCACAGAAATAGTTGAATCGGCGGAGGAGTTTTTGCGGGAGGCCATACGCCAGATCGATATTCACACGGAACCGGAGACGACACCATGACGCCGGTAAATGTTACGAGGAACCTTTGGCGAGACCTTTGTTGACGAGGATGAGGCGGGGCCGAACAAGACCATGCACCTTGGCCGAGGATGAAGTCGAAGATTCTCGTTACTAGCCGAGAAAATAAAATCCCCCTACATGGCGCAATGTCATGAACAGGGGGATGCTGCGCGTCAGTTTAACCGACGCACCTGAGCATTAGAGGAGACGAAGAACTTCTCGCGAGCCGTCTGCGTTCTCGAGGATCACTTTGCCCTTTGAGGCTTGATGGTCGAGCACGAGATCGAACAAGGCGAGTGCCTTGCGAAACACTTCGATGGTAGTCGAAGCGCGGCTTTTGCGCTGAACTTCTTCAATCTGCTCCTTTGCCTCTGGAGTCATGTCCAGGCTTAGTCTGACTTTTTCTTTCTTCAAGGGTATGGAGGTAGACTGCAAGCCCCATCGTGAAAACGGTCAGGGCTGCGATTGTGTAATATGCCAATTGCGGGGCGTCACACCATGCCGCCGCCACTGCTGATGCGAGCGCAATCAGAAGGGTGGTCACAAGGAAACGTCGAATTGGAACTTTTTCAGACTTCAACCAGGTGAGGTAGCAGTCTTTGAAAGTGATGCTCCACTTGTTATCGTCGTATTTGGCGAAACGATCAGTCGTGGGCGGGTTGGAATCATGGTTCGGATTGCGCGGTTGCATGGGGATGGAAAGCCCAACAAACGCCTAGGATGTTTTAACTAATATCCCAAGCGAATGTAGGACCGGTGGGTGTGGAACGAAGGCTGTGGTAGGGATGCATATGTCGATTAGGTTCAGGTGTGGTTGGAGCGTGACCCAGTGAAGAGCCACGGTGAGCCGTTGAATGCGGCTCAACGGACGGTTAGCACTTAACTATTGCGTGTCAAACCCACATTTAACCATGTTTTCACCCTGAAAACTACAGATCTCCGTAGTCACGGTCGAGGGCCACCCATCGTTCAATGTTGGCCAAGGGCCCACTCCAAGGCCGATGGACTTGTTTCCAGAGCCCTCACTAAAACCCGCCGGGGGTGTTGCATCGGAAGCGTTTAGGGCGGCACTGGAGGCCGGAAAACCATCTCTTTTTGTCCGGCTTGGATTCATTTCGCGCCGATTTGATGGCAAGTCCGCGAAACACCAGTGCGCTTCTGTCCGACCGTCATGCACTTCGCAGTCAGTCACCGGGCGTGCATAAGCGACATCGAGGCTGGAGCCGGGCGGGCTGGGCAAGAGGCCATGCGGGTATTTTGCTTATCCAAGCGGGGAATGAATCCGATGGCAAGGAATGCCGGATGCTGGCAGCTCGATTCTTGAGGCTGGATGCTCGATTCTAGTCTCCGTTGCCTTCATCCTTCGCAGTCTTCCCCCTTCGCAATCTTGCTACGGAGCACCTGAACTCTAGGCGGCTTGATGGTGGAACAGAGAGTAACTTTCTCTGGTAAAAGATGGGTGGTAAAAGATCGGAAAACAGCGGTTCCCATTTTTTACCGGCAATTTTTTACCAGCCAAGTTATCCGGGAGAATGGAACGGAGAACGGGTCCGTTATCTTCTGTTCCAAGCTCTGTTCACAAACCGCCGGGCCGCTGCTGGTCGTGGGCTTTCTCCCCGCGCCGGGTGTCCCGCACGAGCCAGAGGCGGCAGGTGGAGTGGTGGAGTGGCATGGGGGAGCGTGGCCGGGAAAGGAGGAGAGGGCCTTGAATATTGAAATTTACTTACACATTCAAGCTTGTTTGGCGGGCTTTTTTTGGGCTTATTTTCGAGCAGGGGGCCAGTTGGCCCCCTTTGAATCTTGTTTTTTTACTGACTCAACCCATGAAAACACCTGATATAACCCATCCTGACGGCCGCTACCGCGCCACCGACTTCATCGGCCAGGCCATCATCTTCTGGCGGGGCGTGCGGCGGATGACGCAGAAGCAACTGGCCCTGGCGGCCCATGTGTGCGACTCCGCCGTGAAACGCCTGGAGGCAGGCCGGAAACGCGGCGGCTGGATGGTGACGCTGGAACAGCTCTGCCTGGGCATGCGCATCAAGCTGGTGGAGCTGATGGCCGTGGCCGAGCGGCTGGCGGAGGAGGCGATGGCGTGGGCGGCGCGAAAACCGCAGGACAGGAACCCGCCTGAAGGAGCTTCCTAAAAAAGCCGCCAAGGTGGCCAGTTGTTTCTTCGCCAAAAAGGCGCGGCGGTGCTGGAATAAGCGGCGATGAAACGCAGGCCCAACCACCTCAAGCGCCTCACGGCCCTGGCCCGTCTGGAGGCTGGATCGGCTGGACTGGATGCTGGCTCGTCCCATCAACTTGCTGGCTCATCCGTGCGGACGACAGACTCGCCCGTGCGAACGACAGAATCATCCGTGCGGACGACAGAATCACCCGTGCGGACGACAGACTCGCCCGTGCGGACGACAGAATCATCCGTGCGGACGGCAGACTCGCCCGGAAGCCTCCCAAAGCAGGCCTTTTCACCTAAGATCCGCGAAAGGCAGGAGGGGCCTGAGTGGCTCCGGAATGTCTGCACAGACGCAGGCGCAAAAAGTCGCCATGCCAAGGAGCGGGGGACTCTGTCCCCCACCAACAGCGGGGACCGCTGCGAAGCCGCGGAGCGAATCCCCGCCTCCATGACTTTTTGCGCTCGCTTCTGCGCATCCCTTTTTTCCTGGAGGGCCGGGTGATGGCGCTGTGGAGCAGCGGCGTCACCTGGAATTCCGGGATTTTGTGGTCCCCATCGGCCCCACCGCCGGTGCTGATCACGCTCACAGAAACAACGCAACGAACCAAACACATGCAACGCAAACCATACTACCCGAGAAAAGTGGCCGAACAGCCCAACTGGCACTTCACCTACGCCGAGCAGCTCGTCCTGCACGGCGTGTCCATCGGCCTGGTGCTGGCGGACGTCACCGCCAGCGTCAACGACTCCAAACATCTGGGCTACGGCCTCGGCGCGTGGCTCAACTCGGTGCGCGAGTTTGGCCCCGGCTCGACGGGACAGGTGGAGGTGCTGAAGTACGGCACCGGCACGACGCCCTTCACGCTCCCCGAGTTCACCGCGCCCACCCCGCCGGCCGGACTCACGGCGGTGCTGCCGGGGGCGCTGGCGCGGATCTTCCGCTATGTGCGCGCCATCAAGGCCGCGCCGGGCTACACCGAGGGCATCGGCCTGCTGATGGGCATCGTGGGCGAGGAACTGCCGCCACCCCCGCCCGGTAGTGGTGTGCCGCGCCTGACGCTGGCGCTCAACCAGATCCCCGCGCAGCAGCAGGTGCTGCTGAAGTTCTTCAAGGACGGCCACGAGGGGATCTGGATCGAAAGCCGCCGCAACGGCGGTGCCTGGGAGTTCCTGGCCATCTCCAGCAAGAGCCCCTACACCGACACCCGCGCCCTGCTGGTGGCCAGCCAGGCGGAGGTGCGGGAATACCGCGCCATGTTCTGGGACGCCGGACAGCCCAACGGCGAATGGTGCGATGTCGCGAAGATCACCGTGAGCCCGTAGCGCCGGAGGCGCGGAGGCTCGCTGCGCGGAGGGGACTGGGAGATGCGCTTCGCGCGGAGACTGGGAGACGAGGAGAGCAGGGATAATCTCTTCTCCAAGTCTTCGTTAGAGCGTCCACTTCTTCGCATTCACGGCCATGGAGACGAGCATGCGAAGAATCACTTCATACTCATCATCCAACACGGAGCGTTCCGAATCTGCCAGATAGCCGCAGCGCTCAGCAAACAGGAGCCAGGTCTGAGTCTCCGCCGCCTCTGTCTCCGCGTCGCTAAGCTTGCTGATGAACGCGGCTTCATACCGCCGCTTCCTCCAGGCTTCGGTGATGTTCGCGGCCACCGAACGTGAGGAACGCCGCACCTGATCTGTCAGAGAATACATCTCGTCCTTGGGAAAGGACTTCGAAAGCTCGAACACCTGCATGGCCGCCTTAAACGCCCGCTGAAATACCTCTAGCTCCGTGTGCCGTGTGATTTTCATCCGTCCCTTTTATCTCATCCTCTCCACTTCTCAAAGTCTCCTCCTCTCCACTTCTCATAGTCTCAAAGTCTCCTCCTCTCCCCATCTCAAAGTCTCCTCCCCTCCCCCGCCATGCCCTACGACCCCACTCTCCCTCAAGCCGGCACCGAGATCGACGCGGTGCAGATGCGCGCACAACTGAATGGCCTCAAAGAACTCATCGACGCGATCCAGAGCATCAACGCCGCCATCGTCGATGGCACCAACACGCTGCCGACGGGCACTCCGGCTCAGGTGGTTCTCGAGGTGACCGACGGCACGCTGCACTTCATTTTTGGCATCCCCACCGGCCCGCAGGGCGAGACGGGCAGCAACGGCGCTCCGGGCTCCAACGGCAGCGATGGCGCTCCCGGTCAGCAAGGCCCCCAAGGCGAGCCAGGCCTGCCGGGCGCTCCCGGTGAGGTCTCGCTCCAGCAACTCACCGACGCCATCGCCACCACCAGCAGCAACAGCAACGCCGTGGCCACGCTCGGGATGACGGTGAGCGACCCGCCGACGCAGGCGGAGGTGCAGCAGATCGCGAACAAGATCGATGAGCTGATCGTGATGCTGAGAAGGTGAGGATGCCAAAGCAGAAAGCAGAAAGCAGAGCCGAGCAGCATGGCGGTCCGTTCTCCGATCCATTCTCCGTAGCTTTACTGCGAAGGATGAAAGCATCTGCGAAGGATGAAGCTGCGAGACAGACTGAGCGAAGCGAAGCCCGCAGGGTGAGATGAGCGTGGGGCGCGAACGAATCAAAGCTGAAATGCTGATCTGTTTTCCCATTTCTACTTTCCCATTTCAGCTTTTCAGTTTTTCAGCTTCTCAGTCCCACAAGAACCCCAGCCTGCGGAGGATTCTCGAAGGAGTGCCCCAAAAGCCCGCGTTCCTGACCCCGTTTTTTGCCCAATTTTTTGCCCAATGACCGCCTCTGGTGGATGCGACCGTCAAACAGACGTGACCAGCGTTAAAAAAACCACCGCCAGCACGAGGCTGGCGGCGGTGGTCTGATGTTTCTTCCGGGTGGCTTGATTACTTGCCCGACTGCGCGGCTGCCTTTTGGATGGCCGCCTTTTCCTTGTTGGTGATCACGCCGCGACTTTTCAGATCGTTGGTCAGGTGTGCCACACCGCTCACAAAGGCACCATGGTTCCCGGCCGAGTTGGCCAGGCCCACGATGAGATCGGTGATCGTGCAGCCGTCCTCAAACAACTCGTTGAAGACAAAGGTGTCCTGGCCGCCGATGACCACGGTCAGACTGAGATCGGAGGTGTCGCAGGCGTCGGCATTGTTGCCCACGCCATCGCCATCGGTGTCCAAGGACTCGGTGGGATCCAGCGGGAAGGCGTCACCGTTGTCGCCCACGCCGTCACCGTCCGTGTCGGCCCACTCGGTCGGGTCGTTCGGGAAGGCGTCCTGGTCGTCGGGATAACCGTCTCCGTCTGTGTCGAGATTCCTGGCAGTCATTGCAATGTTCGTGACGAGGGTGGCCGCTCCATGACGAAAATGGCTGACCCCAGGAACTCCCTGATTGCCAGTAAACCGCACGAGGATGTTCGACACCGTCGGCGTGAAAGTAAGGCTGCGCGAGCGCCATGGGTTGAAGGCCAACGTCGCGTAGGGCACATAGGGGGAGGTTTCGTAACCCGTGTCCGCGATGATCGCCCCCGTGCCTGCATCCAGAATGATCGCTCTCACCCGTCCGGTCGCATTGCCGCCAAAATAAGCATACACGTTCCAGTCGAACGTCAGCGTGTGCTGGGCGCCGGCGGTGGTTGTCACCGCCTGCTGGATGTAGCCGTTATTGGGGCTGGTGCCATTGGCCCAGAGCGTGGAGAAATCGGGTCCTTGGAAGGCTGCAAATCCCGTCGTGCTCGTCCATACCGTTGCCGCGAGGCCGGTATCGACGGGTGGTGTTCCCGCGATGATCAGATTTTCGCCAGCGGCGCGGACCGTGCTTGAAATGGAAGCTGCCATCATGAGCAGTCCCAGCCTGAGGCCGCCGAGGGCGCTTCTTGTTTTGCTTGTTGTTTTCATTGTGGTTTGGGTTCGTGGTTGTGACGCAGTTCGAGACTGTGCCGCCTTCCAGGCCCGGTTTCTGGTCTCCCGTTTCATCGGACCCTCAAGTTTTTCGCAAAAAGGCCCCGCCTGACAGAATCCTGACTTCCATTCAGGTGACTCAGAGGTGAGAATTTGCGGACGTCGGTGGTCTTCCCACTCCCAATTCTCCCGACTTCCCCCTCCGCTCGCATGCCTGCCGCTGACGCCTCAAGGTACACCGACTTCCCTTCGACCCACTGGACGCTCGTCCAGGCCGTGCAGGGCGGGAATGCCGACGATGCGGCGCGAGCGATGGAAAAGCTGTGCGCGGGCTACTGGTATCCCATCTACGCCTTCCTCCGCCGCAGCGGCCATGCGGCGCATGACGCGGAGGATCTGACGCAGGCCTTTTTTCACCGGCTCATCACCGAAAAGGCCCTCGACATGGCCCAGCAAGGCTCCGGCAAGCTGCGCTCCTGGCTGCTCGGCGTCCTGAAGCATCTGCTCAGCGATCACTTCCGCCACCTCGGCACGCAAAAACGCGGCGGCGGCATCCCGCATGTCTCCTTTGATGAACTGGCCGCCGAGGAGCGCTACGCGCTCGAATCGCAGACCGAGAGTGATCCTGATGCTCTCTTCACCCACGTCTGGTCCCAAGACCTCCTCGCCAGTGTGCGAGAGAAACTGCGCACGGCCTACGAGGCCGCCGGTCGCCGCGAGATTTTCGATCTCCTGCTGCCCTACCTCATGTGGGACCGCGAGCCGCCCTCCTGCCGCGAGATCGCGAAAAAAATCGGCTCCAGCGAGGTGGCGACGCGCATCCTCATCCACCGGCTACGCGTGAAGTTCCGCACGCTGCTCAAAGAGGAAGTCGCCCGCACCGTCCTCACGCCCGAGGACATTCCCGGCGAGCTGGCCTGGCTGCAGGGTGTGCTGGCGGGTAGGTGAAGAAAATGGCAGTAGAATGAGGGCAGCAGAATGAATTCAAATCTCTCCTCCCTTATTCTTCTGCCACCATTCTACTGCCATCCTCTGCTGAAACCCTGAAACACCACCTCCCAAACCGGGCCTGTAACCCAGCACCCATGCCCGCCGACTCTCCAGACCCATCCCCACCACCACTCGGCGCCGAGAACTACCAACTCGGCCCCGAGATCTCGAGCGGCGGCATGGGCAGCGTGCTGGAGGCCAAAGATGCCAAACTCGACCGCACCGTGGCCATCAAGGTGATGCTGCTGGAAGCGAACGCAGACGCCCGCATGAGGCAGCGCTTCCTGCGCGAGGCCCAGGTGCTCGCCAAGCTCGCGCATCCGAACATCGTGCCCATCTACGACATCGTGTGGGAGGACGGCATGCCGCTGTTCTACTCCATGAAGCTGGTCAAGGGCCGCACGCTGCAAGCCATCCTCCTCGACCTGCGCAAAGGAGTGCCTGAAACGCTCCGTGACTACTCGCTCGACCGTCTGCTGACCATTTTCCGCAAAGTCTGCGACGCCATCGCCTTCGCCCACAGCCAGGGCGTGCTGCACCGCGATCTGAAGCCGGACAACATCATGGTCGGCGAGTTCGGAGAGGTGCTGGTGATGGATTGGGGACTGGCGAAGATCAAAGCAGAAAGTGAAAAGCAAAAAGCAGAAATGGATGCTGCGCAGCAGCCTGATTCTATTTCTGTTTTCGACTTTCCCATTTCTGCTTTTTCAAAAACTCTGCACGGCTCCGTCCTCGGCACTCCCCAATACATGTCCCCCGAGCAAGCACGCGGCAGCCTAGCGGAGGTGGATGAGCTTTCGGACATCTACGCGCTCGGCGGCATTCTTTACGCCATCCTCACGCTGCGCCCACCCGTGGAGGGCGCGACGGCGCTGGAGGTGCTGGAGAGGGTCAGCAAAGGCGAAATCACCGCGCCCACGGCTTTCCAATCGCGCTCCGGCAGTCGTGGGAAGGCTTTTGAAAAAGGCGACGTGCTCGAAGCGAAGCTAATCAAGCCGCTGCCACACATTCGCGGCGGTCGTGTGCCTTCCGCGTTGTCCTCCGTGGCGATGAAAGCGCTGCAACTCGACAAAGCCAACCGCTACCCGAGCGTCATCGCCCTCAGCGCGGACATCGAGGCATACTCGACCGGCTTTGCCACGTCTTCCGAGCAAGCGGGAGCACTCCGGCAGCTCCAGCTTCTCATGCTGCGGCACAAAGTCGTCACCGCATCGCTCGCCGCGCTGCTGCTCATTAGCCTCGGCTTTGTGTGGAAGGTGATGGCGAGCGAACGACGCGCCCAGCACTCGCTCGCCACCGCGCAGATCGCCCTGGCCGATGTCGCGCTCAAAGAAGGCGACGTGACTCGCATGACGAGCGCCTTGGAGGTCGTGCCCACGGCCTTGCGTGACCAAAGCTGGCACTATCTGGCTGCGAAGCACGATTCCTCACTCGGACCGCTCATGATTCCCGGCTTCTGCGAACAAGTGACGGATGTTTGTGCGGTGGGAAACGCCGCCGCGCAGTTCGCCATCGCCAGTCGCGATGGACGCATCGGCATCGTGGATGTCGTGAGCAAAAAACTCCTCCGCACCCTCGACACCGGCCATGCAGGCGAGCTGCGCCTCAGCATCTCCGCCGATGGCAAACGTCTCCTCGCACGCACCAGCTCCGCCAGCGAGGCCGCCTTGTATGATCTCGCCACGGGAGAGAAATTGAAGACCTTCGCCGTCTCGCACTCGGACGCCGCCGCGCATCCTTATCTGCAAACCCTCGCGCTGAATGCCACCGGCACGCTCGCCGCCATCGCTGACTTTGACACGGAAGCGCTGCATCTTATCGAGACCGCCACTGGCGTGGTGCGCTGGACCAAGCCCTTCCGTCCGCTGCGCATGGTCTTTGCTTCACATGGACATGCGCTCGCACTCGTCCAACACCAAGATTACGTCCTACACGGCCTCAAGCTCACCGATGGCAGCCCCGCCTTTCTCGGGCGCCTCAACGCCCATCCGAACTCCATGGCAGCGAATCCCGATCATGCCCGGATCGTCATCGGTCTTATCTCCGGTGATGTGGAGGTTTATCATTCCAACAACGGCCTGCTGATCAAACGCCAGCGTGTCGCCGCCATGCCGATCGCACAGGTGGCTTACAGCGCTGGCAGGAACATCATCACGCTCGGAGGCAGCAGTTCACAAAGCCTCGCCGTCAGCCGTGCGCTGTCCTTTTGGCATCCCGGCGATCTCGCACCGAACGGCGTCTTCCACGGCATCACCGCTTATACCGGCGATTTACCGCTCAGCGTGAATCACACGAGCGGGCACCTGCTCACGCAGCAATCCCCGCCGCAGATCTGGCACTTCCCGGATCAGCCTCTCGCCGAGATGCTGCCCGGTGGTGACGAAGGCTGGTCCTGCCATTTCCTCTCCGACACCGAACTGCTCGCCCGAGGAGAAAAGGCATTTGCGACACTCTTCGACGTGTCAGACCCGCGCAAACCCATCACCATGCCCGCTTCCATCGGCGAGAAGCACCCCGTCAGCGCCGTCCACCTCGCCACCGGCCTCATCGCCACCGCTTACTCGCGCAACAGCCTCACCACACCCGGCTCCGCGCTCAGCCTGTGGCAGACCACGAAAGACGGCGTCACCGAAAAATGGTCCCGCCCTGCCGAGGTGAACAACGACAACACCATGCACCTCGATTTCGATGCTCAAGGCGAACGCCTCCTCCGCACCACACCGCAGCCGCATAATCATCTCATCATCCACGACACCCGCACCGGCGATGTGCTCCACGATTTCAAACGCGAAGCCTACAAAGCCATCTTCGCCGGCACCCACGGCCACATCATCGCCATCTCCAGCGAACTCCAGCCCAACAACACGCAAAAGGGCAACATCGCCATCCTCGATCCGCGCGATGGCCGCATCCTCGCCTCACTCGATCACGGCAGCGCCTTCTACGCGCTCGCCGCCTCACCCGACCGCCGCCTCATCGCCGTCGGCGGCAGCGACCGCTTCGTCATGATCCTCGATGCCGACACGCTCGCCCTGAAGCATCGTTTCCGCGCCCACGACGCCTCCATCACCGCCATCCGCTTTCATCCCACCCAGCCCCTCCTCGCCACCGGCTCCACCGATCACAGCCTCAAGCTCTGGCGCTACACCGACGCCACCCTGCTGCAAACCTTCACCGCCATCGAAGGCCTCCCCCGTAGCCTTACCTTCAGTCCCAATGGCCGCCTCCTCGCCACCGACGGGCGAGATCGTGCGGTGCGGGTGTTTGAGCTGGAAACGTCTAAATAATAGGCGGTAATCGATGCCGCAGAAAGTGCCTCTCGTTGCGTTCGTTGGTAAGTGCTCATGCCATCTGAAAATACGCCCGTTCGCTTCGCCCTCGCCGGATTCGGTGCCTGGGGCAAATTTCACGCTCAATCCATCGCGGGGAATCCCGAGGCGCGGCTGGTGGCCATCACGGCTCCCTCGGAGGCTTCGCGTGAGGAGGCGCGCATGCTTTACCCCGAGGCTCACATCTTTGCGGATGCGCGGGAGATGATCGCGCAAGCGGAGTTCGACATCATCGACATCGCCACGCCGAGCCACACCCATCGCGAGATCGCGCTCGCAGCGATGGCGAAGGGCAAACATGTGCTGCTGGAGAAACCGATGGCGATCACGCTGGACGACTGCAAGGCCATCGTCGCCGGAGCGCGCGAGCATGGTGTGCATCTGGCGGTGGGGCATGAGTTGCGCCTCTCCAGCCAATGGGGACGGGTCAAGGAGATCATCGACGCGGGCACCATCGGCGATCCGCAATACGTACTCGTCGAGCTTTCGCGGAAGCCTTACCGCCTCGGGGCCGGCGGCTGGCGCTATGACCAGAGCCGCGTCGGCAGTTGGGTGCTCGAAGAACCCATCCACTTCTTCGACCTCGCCCGCTGGTATCTCGAAAGCAGCGGCGATCCCGTCGAACTCCATGCCTACGCCAACTCGCGCGATCCGCAGCGCCCGACGCTCTACGACAACTTCAGCGCCATGTTCAAATACGCCAATGGCAGCTACGCCGTCGTCTCCCAAACGCTGGCCGCCTTTGAGCATCATCAGACCGTGAAAGTCAGCGGCACCAAGGGCGCGCTCTGGGCCGCCTGGAGCGGCGCGCTGGATCGCACTCTGGAACCCGAATACTTCCTCAAGGTCTTCGACGGTGAAAACCTCGAAACCGTGAAGCTCGAAAAACACAGCGGCGAGGTTTTCGAGCTGCGCGAGGAGGTCGCTCAATGCGTGGAAATGGTCCGCAGTGGCAAGAAACCCGCCGCCACCGGCCTCGACGGCCTCTGGAGCGCGGGTTTATGCCTCGTGGCGGAAGAATCTATCCGCCAGGGCAAGCCGCTGCCGGTGGGCGAGTTGTTGAAGTTCTGACGCATGAAGCCCTGCTCTTTCTTGCCTTCATCTCTTGGATGACAGCGCTCCGCGCTACAATGCGTAATCATCGGCCTTCATGACCACCCGCACTCTTCTTTTCGCCACCGCGCTCGTCGCCACACCCATCCTCGCCGCCGACTGGCCCGCCTGGCGCGGGCCGACGATGGATGGTCATGCGGCAGCAGGTCAAACATTGCCGGTGAAGTGGAGCGAAAGCGAAAACGTGCTCTGGAAGGCTGAAGTGCGTGGTCGCGGACATGGTTCGCCGATCGTGGTGGGCCATCAGGTGGTGCTCGCGACAGCGGATGTGGAGACGGAGGAGCAACTCGTGCTCTGCTTTGATCGCGCCACAGGCAAGAAGCTCTGGGAGAGCGTGGTTCATCGCGGCAACCTCAACACGAAGGGACACAAAATCTCCTCGCAGGCATCGTCAGATGTGGTGAGCGATGGCGAGCGGTTTTACGTCAACTTCCTCAACAACGCTGCCATCTTCACCACCGCGCTCGATCTCAGTGGAAAGCAGCTCTGGCAGCGCCGCGTGTGCGATTTCCAGGTGCATCAGGGTTTTGGCTCCTCACCGGTTGTTTATCAAAACATCGTGCTAGTGTCCGCCGATCATCGCGGCGGTGGCAAAATGACCGGCCTCAACAAACTCACCGGCGAAGTCGTTTGGCAGCAGGATCGCCCACCCGTGGCGAACTACTCCACGCCTGCTGTTCTCACCGCCGCAGGCAAACTCCAGGCCGTGCTCGCCGGCTGCAACAAGGTGGAGAGCTTCGATCCGCTCACCGGCACGAAGCTCTGGAGCATCGACGGCAGCACCGAGGAGACCGTCGTCACCGCCGTGACCGATGGTAACCGCGTCTTCCTCGGCGGTGGTTATCCGAAGAATCACACCATGGCCCTCGAAGCCGACGGCAGCGGCAAGATCGCGTGGGAGAATGTCACGAAAACCTATGTGCCCTCCATGCTCGTCAAAAACGGCCACGTCTTCGCCGTCGGCGATGCAGGCCGAGCCGTCTGCTGGAAGTCTGCGACTGGCGAAGAGCTATGGAATGAGAAAGTGGACCGCGAGTTCTTCGGCTCGCCCGTCATGGCCGACTCGCGCATCTACGCGACGAGCAAAGGCGGCGTCACCTCCGTCTTCGAGGCCACGCCGGAGAAATTCACGCTCCTCGGCCAAAACCAACTCGGTGACGAGTCCTTCAGCACTCCCGCCATCTGCGGCAACCGCATCTACCTCCGCTCCGCGAAGACCAGCCCGGCACGGCAGGAGTATCTGTGGTGTGTCGGTGAGTGATTGGGCCGCTCGTTGCGTTATCAGCGTATGAGAGCCGCTTTTCTCCTCACCACCCTTTGTCTCACCACGCTCCTCTCCCGCGCAGATGATTTGCAGCCGCCGATCACCGTCGGGCAACGCGTCGCCACCTGCGGGCACAGCTTCCATGTCTTCACCTATCGTCAGGTCACAGAGATGGCGCTGGCAGCGGGCTTGAAGCACGAACTGGCGGGACTTTCCAGCATCGGCGGCTCCACGGTGCAGAAGCATTGGGATGTGCCGGAGGAAAAGAGCGCGGTGAAACAAGTGCTCAAGGCTGGGAAGGCCGATGTGCTCACGCTTTCACCCATCTGGCTGCCGGACGAGGCCATCGAGCAGTTCGTGAAGCTCGGTATCGAGCACAATCCCGCGCTGCGCATCACCGTGCAGGAATACTGGATGCCGAATGACGAGTATGAACCCGTTTATCCCCTCCAAACACGGAAGAAGGTCGATCACAACGCCACCGATATCGCCAAGCTCCGCGATGCCACACTGAGGTATGCCAAGGACATCGAAGAATACGTCAAAGGCATCAACCAACGCCTCGGCAAAGACGCCGTGCTCATCGTCCCCGTCGGCATGGCCGCCGTGATGCTGCGCGAAAAGATCGTCAAAGGCGAAGCCCCCGGCCTCAAGGCCCAGGCTGATCTCTTCCGCGACACCTGGGGCCATGCCAATCCCCCGCTGCAAATCCTGTCGAGCTACTGCCACTTCGCCGTGATCTATCGCCGCAGCCCCGTCGGCCTGCCGGTGCCTGCTGCCTTCAAGCTGCTCAAAAATGTGAGCCCAGACGATCAGGCAAAGCTCAACCAACTCCTCCAGGAAATCGCCTGGGACACAGTGAGCCAGCATCCGATGAGTGGCGTGATGAAGCCTGCGAAGTGATTTCACCTCCCAGACCATGACCTGTCTCTTCCTCATCCATCAGCTTCACTGACGTTGCGGAGCAGGAGCTTTAAAAAGCCGGTTGACGGTTTGTTTCAATTCGTTACATACCAACCGGTTTGTATGCCCAAGAAAGCCGCCAGCAAGAAGCGTGAACGCGATCCCGCCGGGACTCGGCAGGGTCTCATCGACGCCACGGTTCGGCTGATGCTGAAGCAGGGCTTCGCCGGCACCTCGGTGGATCTCATCTGCAAGGAGGCCGGGATGACGAAGGGGAGCTTCTTCCATCACTTTGAGAGCAAAGAAGCCATCGGCAAGGCTGCGGTCGAATGGTGGGGCCAGATGGGCACGGCGTTGTATGCCGTGGCCTGGAACAACGCAGAGGCTGACCCGCTGGAGCAGGTGCATCAGATGCTCGACATCATGACCGGCTTCACCATGCGTAAGGATGAGGCATGCGTCTGCATGGTGGGAATGATGTCGCAGGAACTCGCCGCCACAAATCCTATCATTCAGGCCGCGTGTGCGAAGGAATTGCACTCGTGGACGGACAACGTCGCCAAAATGCTCGCCGCAGCGAAAAAGAAGCGCAAACCGGATTCCAATTTCGATCCCAAAGCCGTGGCATGGTTCCTCAACAGTCTTTGGCAAGGATCCATGCTCGTCGGCAAGGCCTGCGAATCGCAGGCGATGATTCGCGCCAATCTCAAACTCGCCCGCGGCTATGTGGACGGGCTGTTTGGCATTCACACCAGCAACTGATTCACCATCACCATGAACACACCCACCGACTACCCCGCCCTCAGCGCCTACATCACCGTCAAAGAGGCAGCCAAGGCCATCGACTTCTACAAAGCCGCATTTGGGGCCACGGAACTCTTCCGCCTCACCATGGGCGGCCCTGATTTCGTCGGCCATGCCGAGCTCCTGATCAACGAAACCCTCGTCATGCTCAGCGAGGAGTTTCCCGGCATGAGCAAGTCGCCGCACGCTCTCGGTGGCTCGCCGGTCACGTTTTGCTTGATCGTGGACAATGCCGATGCCGCCTTTGCCAAGGCCGTCGCGGCCGGTGCCACGGTGCTGCGTGCGGTCGCCGATCAATTCTACGGCTTCCGCAGCGGCTGCGTCACGGATCCCTTCGGCCACCAGTGGATGATCCAGCATCAAACCGAAAAACTCACTCCGCAGCAGATGCAGGAGCGCATGAGCGCCATGCCCGAAGGCTGCTAACCCATCCCCCAACCTCAACATCCAAACCAACGCGCACCATGATCAAGAAAGTACTCCTCGGCCTCGTTGCCGTCATCGCCATCATCCTCATCGTCGCCTCCTTCCAGAGCGACGACTTGAACGTCACCCGCTCCGCCACCATTGCCGCTCCGCCGGACGCCGTCTTCAAAGTCGTGAACGACTTCCGCCAATGGGATGCGTGGTCACCTTGGTCGAAGCTGGATCCGGCGATGAAAAAGACCCTCGAAGGCCCGCCGGAAGGTGTCGGTGCGATCTACAAGTGGTCCGGCAACAACGAAGTCGGCGAGGGCAGCACCAAGCTCGTTGACAGCAAGCCCAATGAAACCATCGGCATGAAACTGGAGTTCGTGCGTCCGTTTGAAGGCAGCAGCGACGTGCGGTTCACTTTCGCCCCCGAAGGTGCCGGCACGAAAGTCACCTGGGCCATGCAGAGCAAGAAGCCTTTCATCGGCAAAGTCTTTGGCATGTTCATGGACTGCGAAAAAATGTGCGGTGACCAGTTCAGCGAAGGTCTCGCCAATCTTGGTAAAGTCGCCACTGCGACGCCGAAGCCGTGAGGCAAATTGAAACTTCAACGAGAGACTTTCATGCTCGGCATGACCAAGACGTTGGCTGATGAAGACGGCGGCACACGCCTCACCTGGCGCATGGCATTCGAAACCGAACAGCTCTGCGAGACCCTGAAAACCATCTGCGTCCCCGCCAACCAAGAAAACTTCGACCGCCTCGCCGCCCATCTCGCCTCAAACTAACTCAACACCCATGAAATACGCACCCCTCATTGCCGCCATCCTCCTTGGCGGACTTTTCATCATGTCCGCCGTCACCGTGCTCTTCAATCTCGCGCCCATGCCCGAGTTGCCGAAGGACACACCCATTGCTCACTTCATGGCTGCGGTCGGCCCGACGGGCTTCATGAAGTTCGTGAAAATCATCGAGTTGCTCGGCGGCATCATGCTCATCATCCCGAAGACACGCAACCTCGGCCTGCTCTGCCTCGGCCCCATCATCGTGAACATCCTCGCCTTCCATCAGTTCGTCGCGGGTGACGGCATCCTCCAGCCCATGCTCATCGGCATCAGCGTGCTCGCGCTTTACCTGCTGTGGGCCGAGCGCAAAGCCTGGAAAGCCCTCATCGCTTGATCCGCTTTTCACTTCCAACCCCTAACTCTTAACCTCACCCCACCATGCCACACTACGTTGACGGATTCGTCATTCCCGTTCCCCAAAAGAACATCACTAACTACCAGCGTGTCGCCAAAAAAGCCTCCAAGGTCTGGCGCGATCACGGTGCGCTGGCCTACTTCGAGTGCGTCGGCGACGACATGGAAGTGAAGAACCTCACGCCCTTCCCCAAGCTCGCCAAAACCAAGCCCGGCGAAGTCGTCGTCTTCTCCTGGGCCGTCTTCAAATCCCGCAAAGACCGCGACCGTGCGAACAAGGCCATCATGGCCGATCCGCGCATGGCGAAGATGTGTAATGAGAGCAAAGATCTCTTCGACTGCAAACGCATGGCCTACGGCGGCTTCAAGGTGATCGTGGAGGCCTGAGGAAGCCCGCGACATGCGTCCATTCTTGCTTCGCTGGCTGCGCCGGCTACTGATCACAACCCCGTTGCTGCTTGGCTTCCTCTACTGGGCCAGTCGCACGGAGGCACCGGCATTGGCGGCAGGCGTCACCAAAGAAGTGCGGCACCTCACACTCGCAGGCCAGAAGGTTTCGGTGACGCTCTACTATCCGGCACAGCGTGATCAAGCGCCGCTGGTGGTCGTGGCGCATGGCTTTACGCGTGCCAAGCGCCACATGGCAGGCTGGGGCGCGGATCTCGCGGCGCAGGGTTTCATCGTCGCCGTGCCCACCCAACCCGCCTTGCTCGATCATGCGCTGAATGGCCGTGTCCTGGCCGAACTGGTCGTCACATTCAAAACCACGCATCGCACGGCTCTGATGGGTTTCTCCATGGGGGGACTCACCACCCTGCTCGCCGCCGCTCAAACGCCCGTCGATGCCTGGGTCGGCCTCGATCCCGTCGATATGGACGGCAGCGGCCAAAAAATCGCGGCCAGCCTGAAGATGCCCTGCGCCGTCCTGCAAGCCGAACCCGAAGCCTGGAACAGGCAGGGCAATGCCAGCGGCATCATCGCCGCGCTGCCCGGTGAGACATTCGTGATCCGTGTGCGCAATGCCACGCATCTCGACGCCGAATCCCCCACCGATCTCCTCGGCCAGCTCGCTTGCGGTTTCGTGGATGCAAAACGGCACGCGCTCTTCAAACACTACGCCATCGCATTCCTCAAGGCGACTCTCATGAATGATGAGGATGCCGCGAAAGTGCTCGCCGGTGCTGTTGGCGATGCCGCACTCACCCAGTAGCCTCAACTGGCAACCAGAACGCCGCGCATCTGATGCCCGCGTGGACCGTAGCCATGGCCTGCGACATCGGCGGCTGTCGTGGCCAAAAATGAAATAATGCCAGTGCCGCATCGGTTCATGAATCAGCCATCTCACCACCATGCCCACCCGCCGCACTTTCCTGACCACCACCGCCCTGACCGCCGCCACGCATGCGTTTGCGGCGCCGAAGGACAATGACATCAAGATCGCCCTCATCGGCTGCGGCGGACGCGGCACGGGGGCCTGCAATCAAGCGCTCACGGCGGGTTCGACGATCAAGCTCGTCGCCGTCGTCGATCCGCTGGAGGGCAAGGCGCAGGCGGCGCTGGATATTTTAAAGACGAAACATGAGGGGCAGGTCGATGTGCCGCCGGATCAGGTATTCACGAACTTCGAGGACTATGTGAAGGCCTTCGCGTTGGCGGATGTGGTGCTGATCACGACGCCACCGGGACCGCGCCCGTTCCTGTTTGAGCAGGCGATCAAGGCGGGGAAGCATGTGTTCATGGAGAAGCCTGTGGCGGTGGATGCGGCAGGCGTGCGCCGCGTGCTGGCGGCCTCCGAGGAAGCGAAAAAGAAGAAGCTGAATGTGTGCGTGGGTTTCCAGCGCCGTTACCAGCCGAGCTACATCGACATGATCGAGCGCATCCACGCGGGAGAGATTGGCGATCTCGTGCATGGCCGTGTGTATTGGAATGGCACCTCGCGCCCCGGATTTCCACGTGAGCCGAAGGAGAGCGAGCTGCACTACCAGATCCGCAACTGGTACTTCTTCACCTGGATGAGCGGCGATCACATCCTGGAGCAGCATTGCCACAACCTCGACGTGGCGAACTGGGTGATGAAGGGCGTGATGCCGATCAAAGCCGTCGGACAAGGAGGACGCCAGGTGCGCAGGGCGAAGGAGAATGGCACGATCTTTGACCATCACACCGTCGAGTTTGAATACGAGAACGGCTTCCGCCTGCTCAGCCAGTGCTGCCAGATCGGCGGCAAGTGCGCGCGCGATGTGAGCGAGCATTTCCACGGCACGAAGGGCACGGCGGACCTGGCGAACGGCGGCAAATTCCTCCTCAACGGCCAGCCGCCCGGTGGCAAGCGCACGCGCATCAAAGAGGACGCCCACCAACTTGAGCACGACGCCTTCTTCGAGAACATCCGCACGGAAAAAGTGCGCAACGACGCCGATTACGCCGCGCACAGCACGATGATGGGCGTGATGGGCCGCATGGCGACTTATACGGGCCAGATGATCCCCTGGGAGCAGGCGCTGAACTCGCAGGAGGTGCTCGTTCCTGACAACATCACCTGGAGCACCGAGCCGCCCGTGAAACCGGATGATGAAGGTTGGTATCCAGTTGCGATACCGGGCACGACGATGCCGGGCTGAATCCGTTCGCAGTTCGCAGTTCCCTGTTAAGAGCGCTGCGACACTGTTTGAAACTGCGAACGGCGAACAGAGCACTGCGAACTCCATCTTCTCATGACAACTTCACCCAAATGGTACTCCTCCGTCACGCGCTATCAGTGGCTCGTGCTTGTCGTCGCGTCTCTGGGGTGGGTCTTCGATGCGTTTGAGGGGCAGATTTTCAACATCACGCGGAAGGCGATGCTGGCGGAGATTTTGCAGCAATCGCCGGATTCAGCCGGAGTGAAGGAATGGGGGGACATCGTTCTCGGCTTCTTCCTCGTCGGCGGAACGCTCGGGGGATGGATTTTCGGCATGCTGGCGGATCGCTGGGGCCGCAGTCCGACGATGATCGTCACGATCCTGTTTTACTCGATCTTTTCCGGCCTGACCTACTTCGCGACGGATCTGTGGCACGTCTGCACGCTGCGTTTTCTCGTGGCGATGGGTGTGGGCGGCGAATGGGCGGTGGCGGCCGCGCTGGTGGCCGAAGTGTTTCCCAAAGAGGCGCGGGCGCGTGCCTCCGGCATCTTCCATTCGACCAGTGTGCTGGCGACCTGGATGGCCGGCATCACCGGCATGTGGGTGGGCGCGAACTGGCGCTACGGGTATCTCATTGGCGTGATCCCGGCTTTGCTCACGCTGTGGGTGCGGGCTTCGATCAAAGAGCCCGAGCGGCTGCAAGCGGCGCAGAAGACCATGGGAGATCGCGTGGGCAGTTTTCGCGAGCTGTTCAGTCATCCGATGTGGCGATTGCGTGCGCTGTGCGGCATGACGCTCGCGGCAGTCGGTCTCGGCACGTTTTGGGGCGTCACGGTGGCCGGACAGGATTTGATGAGCCATCTGCTCGCCAAACTCGGCTGGGCGAAGGACGCCATCGAGACCGAAGCCAAATTCGCCTACGGCATCGTGCAAGCCACCGGCGGCGGTTTGGGCATGCTGGCCTTTGGCCCGATCTGCGAGCGCATCGGCCGCAAGCGCACCTTTTATCTGATGCAGATTCTGTCGCTCATCGTGATCCCCATGGTCTGCTTCCTGCCGCAAACGCACTGGCAGATGCTCATCGCGCTGCCGGTGATGGGATTTGTCACGCTGAGCATCCACGCTGGCTTCGCGGTGTACTTCCCAGAACTGTTTCCCGATCACCTGCGGGCCACTGGTGCAAGTTTTTGCTTCAACACCGGCCGCCTCCTTGCCGCGCCGATTCTTTTCACCTCCGGCAAGCTCAAAGCCGTTTTCGACCTCCCAGTGGCGATCACCATGCTCTCAGGATTGTTCATCATCGGCATCCTGGTGCTCGCGTTTCTTCCAGAAACGAAGGGACAGGATTTGCCAGATGCGTAGCCTTCACGTCATGCCTGTCGTTCAATTCACCGACAACCTCTCCCGCCAGACGAATGCGCCGCCTTGCGATGTCATGGGCGGCACCGTGCGCGAGTGTTTGGACGCAGTCTTCTCCCTGCACCCCGCATTACGGCGTTATGTGCTCGATGATCAGAACGCGGTGCGGCAGCATGTCGTCGTGTTTGTCGATGGCACAGCCATCACCGACCGGCGGACGCAATCCGACACCGTGAGGCCGGATTCGGAGATTTTTGTGATGCAAGCGCTCTCGGGCGGGTAAAATCGCGCCAACCATGAGCACGAAACTTTACCTCGGAACTCGCAAGGGACTCCTGCAAGCCGTGCGCGGCGACAATGGCTGGGAAATCACGCGACTCTCATTCCTCGGCGTGTCCGTGCCCATGCTCCTGCCGGACAAGCGCGACGGCATGCTCTACGCGGCGGTGGAGCACGGACACTTCGGCACCAAATTTCATGCCTCTGCCGATGACGGCCTCACTTGGGAAGAACGCACATGTCCCGCGTATCCACCGAAGCCCGATGATGCGCCGGAGGTGCTCAATTTCGTGAATCAGCAGCCGATTCCGTGGGACTTGAAAAAAATCTGGGCGCTGGAGACCGGTGGTGCCGATGGCGAGCTATGGTGCGGCACACTGCCGGGCGGATTGTTTCACTCCACGAATCGCGGAGCCTCGTGGCAGCTCGTCGAGAGCCTCTGGAATGATCCGGGCCGGGCCAAATGGATGGGCGGCGGCGCGGACTGGCCGGGCATTCACACCATCCTCGTCGATCCGCGTGACAAACGCCGCCTGCTCCTCGCGGTGTCCTGCGGCGGGGTGTGGGAGAGCCGTGACAACGGCGACACTTGGAAAAACATCGGCGAGGGCATTCGCGCGGACTACTGCCCGCCGGAGCAGGCTTACGATCCGGGCGGACAGGACGCGCACCGCATCGCCTGGAGCGCGGCGGACCCGGACACGATCTGGATGCAACATCACAACGGCATCTTTCACAGCACGGACAGCGGCTTGAAATGGCGTGAGATCGACAATGCGAATCCATCTTCCTTTGGTTTCGCCGTGGTGATGCATCCGCGAGATCCGCAGACCGCGTGGTTCGTGCCAGGCATCAAAGACGAACTGCGCGTGGCCTGCGATGGTGCCTTGTGCGTGATGCGCACACGCGATGGCGGCAAGACGTTTGAACCGTTGCGCAACGGCCTGCCGCAGCAGCATGCGTATCATCTCGTGTATCGCCACTGCCTGGATGTGACCGGGGATGGCCGCACGCTGGCTTTTGGCAGCACGACCGGCTCGGTGTGGATCAGCGAGGATGGCGGTGACCACTGGCAACGACTGAGCGCGGACCTGCCACCCGTTTATTGTGTGCGGTTTGGGTGACAGCCAACGGTGCGGCTTCACCAGCTTTCTTCATTCGCAAACGCAGAACTTCGCGTTATAACCAGCGCATGATGAAAATGCTCCTCGCTGTCGCTCTTTTCGCTGCCACTTCATTGCATGCCGCTGACTCCCACTGGCCGCGCTTTCGTGGGCCGAACGGCTCTGGTGTGTCGGAAACGGGGAAGCCGCCGGTGGAGTTCGGACCACAGAAGAATGTGCGCTGGCAGGTCAAGGTGCCTGCGGGCCCTTCATCGCCCTGCGTGTGGGGCGAGCGGGTGTTTCTCACCGCGTTCGATGGCGGCAAGCTGTGGACGCTTTGCCATGATCTAGCGACGGGACGCGAACTGTGGCGGCGTGATGCGGGTGCGGAGAAGATCGAGGCGTTCCTCGTCGGTCAGGGCAGTCCGGCGGCCTCGACAGCGGCTACGGATGGTGAGCGTGTGGTGGTCTATTTCGGCTCCTGCGGTCTGATTGCGTATGATTTCGAGGGCAATGAGCTGTGGCGGCACTCGCTGCCAGTTGCGGAGACGAACAACGACTTCGGCAGCGGCACCTCACCCATCATTGAAGACGGCAAAGTCATTCTCGTGCGTGATTTGCGGCAGGACTCCGCTGTGCTGGCGCTGGATGCCAAAACGGGTGCTCCCGCATGGAGAACGGCACGTCCGGGCATGGCGACGGGTTACTCGTCACCGATGGTGTGGGAGCATGAGGGCGTGAAGGAACTCATCGCGCCCGGTGGGCTGGCGCTGAAGGCCTATGATCTTGCCAGCGGCTCGGAACGCTGGCTGGTGTGCGATCTGCCTGCCGTGAACTGCGGCTCAGCAGTGGCGGGTGAAGGCCTGCTGTTCTTCGCTGGCTGGTCGCCCGCTGGCGAAGACGCGCCGATGCCGGAGTATAAGCAACTGCTGGCGGCGGATGCGGATCGTGACGGCAAAATCTCGGAGAAAGAGTCCGAGAAAACCTTCCTCAAAGGTTTCTTCCGCCCCAATGACACCGACAAGGACGGCTTCATCACGCAGGCGGAATGGGACGCGCTGGTGGCGTATCTCAAAAGCGGCACGAACCGCATGATCGCCGTGAAGCCCGGTGGCAGCGGCGACATCACAGCCTCGCACATCGCCTGGGAAAAGAAGAAGGGCCTGCCTTATGTACCCAGCGCGCTGCTGTATCGCGGCAACCTCTTCATCGTGAAAGACGGCGGCCTTGCTTCGTGCTTTGACGCCAAAACTGGCACGCCCAAATATCAACAAGAGCGCGTCGGCTTCAGCGGCTCGTTTTATGCCTCGCCCGTGGCCGCGAACGGCCACATCTACCTCGTGAATCTCGCGGGCAAGGCCATGACGCTCCTCGCTGGCGACAAGCTCAACGTGGTGTGGAAAAGCGACTTCAAAGAAAGCATCGCCGCCACGCCCGCAATCGCTGGCGACACACTGCTGGTGCGCACGGCGACGAAGTTGTTCGCGTTCAAGACCGGACAGTAGCTCAATGCACCAATGCAGGCTCGAAGCTGTCTTTGCGCTTCTTCTTCGGCTTGCCTGCTTTGACGAGTTCCACATCGGCAGCGATGACTTTGTATTCGGGGCACATCGTGTCGCCGTCACAGCCCTGGCCGGTGACGTTGTTCACCATGGCATCGGGGAAGTGGAAGGTGGTGTAGAGGATGCCGGGCTTCACTTCGTCGGTGACGCGAGCTTCGAGTTCGACCTCGCCACGGGCGCTGGAGAGGCGGACTTTGTCGCCGGTGCGGATGGATTTGTGCTGGGCATCGGCAGGATTGATGGAGAGGAGATCCTGCGTGACGATCTCGCTGTTGCCGGTGCGGCGGGTCATGGTGCCGCAGTTGTAGTGCTCGAGGATACGACCGGTGGTCAGGATGAAGGGAAACTCCGCACCGTTGGTCTTCAACTCGGTGGACTCGATCCAGGAGAAGAAGTGAAAGTGGCCTTTGCCACGCGTGAACTGCTCCTGGTGCATGATCTGCGTGTCCACACCGCCTTCTTTGACGGGCCATTGCTTGCCGTTGATGCTGAGGTTCTCCCAGGTCGCGCCTTTGAAGAAGGGAACGATCTGCGCGATCTCGGCGAGCACGCCATCGGGCGTGTAATCAGCCTGCGGGAAGCCGAAGCGCTGCAACACCTCGCACATGATCTGGCCGTCGGGCCGGGTGCCTTCGAGCGGCTTCACCGCAGCATTCACGCGCTGCACGCGGCGCTCGGCGTTGGTGAAGGTGCCGCTCTTTTCGAGGAAGCTGGACGCGGGAAGAATGACGTTCGCGTATTTGGCCGTCTCAGTCATGAAAATCTCCTGCACGACAAGGAATTCGAGGCTTTCCATCGCATGACGGACGTGATGCACGTCGGGATCGGTCTGCACGACGTCCTCGCCCATGAGCCAGAGGGCTTTCAGTTTGCCTTCGATGGCGGCATCAAACATCTGCGGGATCTTCCAGCCGGGTTCGGTGGGAGTGGGCGTGCCATAGAAGTCAGTGTAGCGCTTCTGCACCTCGAGATCGTTCATCTCGAAGTAGCCAGCGCCTTGATGCGGCTGGCAGCCCATGTCGGCAGCGCCCTGCACGTTGTTTTGACCACGCAGCGGATTCACGCCGACGCCGGGACGACCGATGTTACCTGTCATCATCGCCAAATTGGAGATGAGCATGACGGTCTTTGCTCCCTGCTCATGCTCGGTGACGCCAAGGCCGTGGAAGCTCATCGCGGCCTCCGCGCTGGCGTATTCGATGGCGGCGGCGCGGACGAGGTCCACGCTCACGCCGGTGATCTTTGCCAGCGCGTCCAAATCGAGCGCACGCAGGCCGGTTTCGAACTCTTCCCAATTCTCGCAGCGCTTGCGGACGAACTCGGTCTTCACCAAGCCTGCATCAAGGATGCAGCGGGCGAACATGTTCAGCAGCGCCACGTTCGTGCCGGGACGGAGCTGGAGGTGATGCTTCGCATAAGGCACTAGCTCGATTTTGCGCGGGTCGATCACGATCAGCGGCGTGCCTTTCATGATGTGCTGCTTCAAACGTGCGCCGGTGACGGGATGACCTTCGGTCGGGTTCGCACCGATGACCATGATGCAGCGCGTGTGTTCGATGTCCTCGTAGGAGTTCGTGGCCGCGCCGGTGCCAAAGGACTTCTGCATGCCCCAGGCGGTCGGTGAATGGCAGACGCGCGCGCAGCAGTCGATGTTGTTCGTGCCCATCACATGGCGGATGAACTTCTGCATGAGGTAGTTTTCCTCGTTCGTGCAGCGTGCGGAAGAGATACCCGCCACCGCGTTGCCACCGTGCTGGTCACGGATGCGCGTGAGGCTGGCGACGATGTGATCATACGCCTCGTCCCAGGTGGCTTCCTTGAAGGAGCCGTCGGCCTGCTTGATGAGCGGCTTCCGCAGGCGGTCCTTGTGATTGTAGAACTTGAAGGCGTAACGTCCCTTCAAACAGGTGTGCGCATGATTGACCTCGGCATCGAACGGGGCCTGGATCGAAAGCACTGCATCCCCTTTGGTCGCCACGTCGAGATTGCACCCGACACCACAGTAGGTGCAGATGGTGCGCGTCTTCTTCGTCGCTTCGATGGACTTGGAGAAGAACTTGTCGCTGATGGCCGAGGTCGGGCAGGCCTGTGCACAGGCACCGCATGACACGCACTCGGAGTCTTCAAAGGAGGAGTCGAGGCCCTTGATGATGCGCGCATTGAAGCCGCGGCCATGCATCGAGAGCACAAACTGCCCCTGCACCTCGTCGCACGCCCGCACGCAGCGCGAGCAGTTGATGCACTTCGCGAGTTCCGAAGTCATGTAGGCATGCGAGTGGTCCTTTGGGCGATCCAGGTGGTTCGCGCCGGCCGGATAGCGCACGCCACGGATACCAACCTTGGCTGCCACAGTCTGCAATTCGCAGTTGCCGCTCACTTCGCAGGTCAGGCAGTCCAGCGGATGGTCCGTGAGCACGAGTTCGACGATGTTCTTCCGCAGGCGGCGGACTTTGGGCGACTCTGTGAAAACATGCATCCCTGCCGAAAGCGGCGTGTGGCAGGAGGCCACAACGCGACGCGGTCCATCGGCCTGCAAGGCGACTTCGACGGAACAGACACGGCAAGCACCATAGGGTTCGAGCTGCGGGGCATCGCACAGCGTCGGCACATGCCCGCGTCCGCGATGGCGGTCGATGAAATTGAGCAGCGTGTCGCCGGAGTCGAAGCGATAGGGTTCGCCGTCGATGAAGGCGATGAGAGTGGAGAGATCCTGGACCATAACAGTGCGCGTTTGAAGTTAGGCTTTAAAGAAAGGGGCGAGTTCGCTTTGGAAATGCTCCAGCGCGTTCTTGATCGGCAGCGGGACGCCGCCGCCGAGGGCGCAGAGGCTCGTCTGCTCCATGGTGTCGAGCAGGTCGGTGATGAGTTCGCGGTCGATCTTGTAGCTAGCGTCACCGCGGGCTTTGGCGATGAGTTCTTTGCCTCGCGTGCTGCCGAGGCGGCAGGGGAAGCATTTGCCGCAGCTTTCGTCGGCGGTGAACTGGAACAGATGCTGGATGTATTCGATCATCGGCAGCGTCTCGGGGATGCTGACGACGCCGGCGTGTCCGAGGAGGAAACCGGCTTGCTTGAAGCTCTCGAAATCGACGGTGAGCTGGTCGATGTGCGAGATCGGAACGATGCCGCCAAGCGGGCCGCCGATCTGGATGGCTTTGATGTCGGTTTTGAATCCACCAGCGAGATCAATAACGGTCTGCAATGGCGTGCCCATGGCGACTTCGTAGATGCCGGGGTTGGCAAAATGTGAGTCGAGCGAGAGCAGTTTCGGACCGGTGGACTGCGGCGTGCCGATCTGCGCATACGCTTTGCCTCCCATCGAAAGGATGGCGTGGATGTTCGAGAAAGTTTCGACGTTGTTGACGATGGTAGGCTTGCGGAAGAGGCCTTCGATAGTCGGAAAAGGTGGGCGGGTACGGACTTCGGGGCGCTGGCCCTCGAGGCTGGCGAGCAGGGCGGTTTCCTCGCCGCAGATGTAGGCTCCGGCACCTTTGATCGACTTCAGCATGAAGTTGAAACCGGTGTCGAGGATGTTCTGGCCGAGCAATCCAGCAGCGCGGAGGTCTTCGATGGCTTCATTGATGATGGTGACGGAATCAGGATACTCGGCACGGATGTAGAGGATGCCGTTCTCAGCACCGGCAAACCAACCGGCGACCATCATGCCAAGCAGGACGCTGTGCGGCTGCTGTTCCATGAGGTATTTGTCGATGTAGGCACCGGGATCGCCTTCATCGGCATTGCAGACGATGTATTTGACCACGCCTTCGGCAGCACGGCAGGAGGACCATTTGAAATGCAGCGGGAAACCCGCGCCGCCACGCCCCCGCAGGCCGCTGTCCTTCAATTCGGTGCCAAGAGCATCACGATCACTCGTGGTGATGAGTTTCTTGAACGGCGCGTAGTATTCGTCGATGCCGGGGAACTCGGCGGTGAGCTGTGCGGGTTGGAGATGGGAGACGACGGCGTAACGATCCTCGTGATCGCCTTTGCCAGTCTTGAAAAGATCACCCAGCGCAGTGTCGCTCTGGCCGGAGTAGTTTTTGCCTTGGTATTGCAATGCACCGCCCTGATGGCAGCGGCCCAGGCAGCAGATGTGGCCGATTTCATCCTGCTTGAAGTGCGTTTCCAGCGTGTGATGCAGTTTGTCCTGCGTGCCAGCGCAGAGGCAGGCCGAGCCATTGCAGATGAAGACCTTCTTCCCTTCGTTTTCCTTTTTGAGGAAATCGTAGAACGACACGGCTCCGAGCGTCACGGCATCGCCAAACAGGGTGTCCGCGCCGAGCGGATGCACGGTTTCATTTTTCGCGGCGGTGCCGGCCTTGTCGGCGGCATCAACCATGCGTTCGAAGACATTCTTTTCGACGCCTTTGCGGAAGGAGAGGGCACTGAGGTTCTTGGACATGATTATTTACAGAGAGATTAACGATCGAAAGCCACTGATGCACTCGCAAAAATGGCGATTATACCGCTTCGACAATGATCTTTTCGCCCCGGACTTCGCGCACACGGACGGCGGTGCCGCTTTGGACGTATTCGCCCTCCGCCATCGCCTCCACGAGCCGTCCGTCGATTTCAATGGTGCCGTAGGGGCGCAGGGCGCTGCGGGCCGTGCCACTGTCACCAGCCTTGGCCCTGGCGGCCGCCTGCATTGATGGGGTGTCCTCCAAGGTGCCACCAGCGGAGGTCTGCAGCACCAAGGCACGGAAGGGGCGCAGTTCCGGTAGCCAGAGCGCCAGCAGGGTGATGATCACCGCTGCCCCGGTGACACCGAGGGCAAAGTTGCGGAAGCCGACGGCGTAGGCGGCATAGTTAAAGCTGAAGCCGTCGCCAGAAGGCGGCGCTTCACCACTTGGAGGAGCCATTTCCCAGCCGGACATGGCATACACCAAGGCTACCATCACACAAAGAAAGCCCGCCAAACCTGGCAGCACCGTCCCTGGTGCGGCGAGCAGTTCCACACCGATCAAGACGATGCCCAGGATGAAAATGGCCGAGACGACCATGGTCTCCTGCCCCGCCAAACTCCCGGCGACGTAGTGACCAAAGAAAAACAGCGTGAAGGCCCCAATCGAGATGAAGCCCGGGATGCCAAATCCCGGCGTCTGCATTTCGAGGTACCCACCGGCAAGCCCGATGAGGATCAAAACCGCCGCATAGCGTGTGACCCAGATGGCAATCATTTCAAAACCGGTCGGTTCGGCGGTGATGACTTCACCTTTCAAGGACTCGAGTTGTTTGATTTCGTCGATGCTTTTGGCGATTCCTTTGGCCAGCAGGGCCTTGCCGTTGATAAGCATCGTGGCCTGCTCGGCGTCGAGGGTGACGATCTCGCCTTTGGGGATGATGATCTGGCCGTTGATGATCAGACCGCGGTCCATGTCGATCATGCCTTCGATGATGCGCACGTCATGACCCTTCTCGCGCACCACGGTACGGGCCATGCCCATGAAGGCGGAGTTATTTTTGGCACGTTCGGCCTCGGCCAGCGGGGTGCCATCGCCTGAAACCGGGGTGGAGGCACCGATGGCACTGGCGGGAGCCATATAGATCACGTCTGTCGCCATGGCGATCATGGCACCGGCGGAAATAGCCCGCGTGTTGACGAAGGCAAAGCTGCGCGTCTTGAGGTTTTGCAAATCTTTCATCATCAGGCTGATCGTGTCCCAGGCCAGACCACCGGGTGTGTCGAGATCAAAGATGACCGCCTCCGCGCCCTGACTGTTGCAGAGATTGAGCGTGCGCTTCATGAATTCAAACCGTGCCGGAATGATGAGATCGTCCTGTCCGACGGGAATGACGATCACCTTGTCCTTGTAGCTTTGATCACGGGCGATCACGGGCGTTTTATTCTCCTGTTTTGCCTCCGCTTTGGTTGCCGGCTTCGATTCAGCCACTTTTTCACCACGCTTCTCGAACCAGGCGGCATTCAAGGTGACCAATGTTCCCGCCGGTGTGGCGGATTTTGCCAGCGCTTCGACATCGGCGATGATCGCACGGGCCAGCAGCGGCTTGCCATCGACCGGTTGCACCGCCGTGTCGGCATCCAGTAGCAACAACTCGCCTTTTTCCGCCAGCGTGGCCGTCCCGATCACCAAACCCTTGTCACGATCCACAAACGCGTCGGCAATTTCAGGCCGGTGGCCTTTGAGTTTGCACAGGCTACGCGCTCCGGCCTTCAAAACGGCCAGCGCCTCGGCCAACAGAGTGTCCTGCGCCTTCGGTGAAAGCGATTCATCCACCTGCACCTTCGGCGGGGCCGCACCGATACGTGAGCCGGGGGCCATCCATATCTCATCGCAAGCCAGTGCCAGCAGCGCGCCGCCGCCGATGGCAGATGTGTTCACAAACGCCTTGGTCTTGATCTTCAGGCGGGCAATTTCCTCTGCCAGCGGCAAAGCGGCCTGCGCATGGCTCTGGGTGACGTGTATGTCGAGAATCAGACCCGCGGCTCCCTGCGTGGCGGCTTCATCCATCCACAGCCGCAGTTCGCGCCAGCGGCGCATGTCCTCGATATCTGAATCGGTGACAGACACGCGGGCCAGCTTGCCCGCCAGCGCAGGCTCGGCGGCGTTGACGGAGAGCAGGGTCAGCGTGGCAAGCAGGAGGTGACGGAGCAGTTGCATGACTTAGACTACGTGCGCGAACACCGCCTAGCAACCACAGCCGCTCACGCCTTCTTCTTGAAAATCAAACCCCACACAAACATCAACAGCACAGCGCCGCCGACGGCGGTGATGATGCCCTTGACGCTGAATTCACCCGCAACACCCCAGTTGACCAGACTGCCGACTTTGCCGCCAATGATGCTGCCGGCGATACCGAGCAGCACCGTGGTGATGGGGTTGATGCCCTGCCTGCCCGGCATGATGAGCTTGGCAATGATGCCGGCGACCAGACCTAGAACGGACCAGATGAGAAGTGCTTGGAGTGACATAGGACCGCCATGCTACGGAAAAATACCGGATGCCGTCAATGTCATTTGTTGGCGCTCTCCCATGCCTTCCAACCACCTTTGAGCACAAAAGCGTTCTCAATGGGCAGCATTTGCTTGAGACGTTCGAGCACCTTGCGGCTAGCATCACACTTCGCGGCGCTGCAATAGACCACGATGGGCTTGGTGTTCACCTGCAGGCCATCGAGGTAATTGAACAACTGCTGCTCAAAGCCCTGCTCATTGAGCAGGAGAGCACCTGGGATGTGTGCTGCATCATACTGTTCCTGGATACGGGCGTCGATCCACAGGACATCACCCTTCCAACGTTCTTGAATGACCTGCATGCTGACTTCGTCATTTCGCAGCGGTTCCTCGACGAGATACAGCGCCGGGGCACGTGGATGCCAGGCATGGGTGGCCCAAGCGGCCGCAGAGGCGAGCAGCAAAAGGATGAAAGCCTGTCGAATGGAACGAAGCATAAAGCAGCCAGGTTATTTCTTGGCAGCGGTCGTTGCTGGCTGCGGCTCCGGCTTCCGGCTGATGGAGAAAAACACGAGCTGGTTGCGGTATTTGGCGATGCTGCTGCTGGTCTCGATCTTCAACGCGCTCATCGTGACGTCCTGCGTGGACTTGGGCGTCACAGTGACGAGGTATTCACGCCCCTCCTTCAGTTCCTTCCAGTCAAAATTCACGTTGTCGCGGATGGGCGTGACTTTGATGATTTTCATCGGCTCATCTCCCGTGAAACGCACGAGGCTGGATTTTGACCCAGGGGTGTCGCCGATGAACCATTCGAGCGTCTTCGGCTTGATGTCCACGACCGCAGGCACGTCGAGGATGAAATTCACCTGCCACTCGGGCTGTTTGGGGTCATCGGTGCTGACGGTGACGGACTTTTCGTGGCGGCCAATGAAGGTGGAAACCTTGAACGAGGCATGGCCGGTGCCGACTTCGCCGGGTTTGTATTCCGCCTTGTCGAGTTCGGCGCTGAGGCAGGAGCAGGCGCTCTCGAGGCCAAGGATTTTGACGGTCTTGCCGCCTTTGTTGCGGAACTTGAACGTGGTTTCGACCTCCTCGTCCTCGGGTTTGGGTTTCAATTCAATCGCAGACACGTCGAGCGTGAGTTCGGCGTGGGCAATGGCGCTACTGGCGAGCGCAAGGAGGATGAGGCGGGCGGCTGACATGGGGAAATTTAACACAAGATGCTGACAACGCTATCTCATCGAACGGATGAGTGCCTGAACCTCATCGTGATCACCGATGAAGAAGAACAGCAGTTCAGGTGGTGTAGCGATAAAAACAAAAACCAGCCGCTCGTCCAATCCGACACGGCACTCGAAGATGGTTTTGGTCAGGCGGCGGATGCTGACGCCGGAATGCAGATGCGGATGGCCCCAGGCAGCAAGCACGGCATTCATCGTCTCGCCGATCACCTTGCGGCCGGCCTTGGAGCGCTGGCGGATCTGATCCAGCAGATCATCGGTGACTCTTGCCCGCAACGAGGGCTTCGATGTCGCCGGTGAACTCGCGGAGCTTTCCTGCTTTCCGTTCTTTTTCGATTTTGCCATGAACTTTCTTTTCAAAACCGGCCAGCTCATCGGCGGTCACGCCATACTCGCGCATCGCGTAGTCGGTGGCTTCCACCGTCACCGGACGGAGCGCGATGATCTTCCCGTCCATGACGATGCCGATGTCATCACCCTTCAAGGCCCGCCGTAGCAGGCTGGAAAGGTTCATGCGGGCGCTTGTGGGAGTCAGCGTGGTCATGCTCATGGCGCCAAGGTGACGCATATCCGTCGGATTTGCGAGCAGATATTCATCGTCCGGCATGAACACCTCCCAAGTTGACGTCAACGCCATGAGCGCCCAATCTGCCCGCCTATGCGATTCGCGATCTGTAACGAGACCTACCAGAACTGGACCTTTGAGAAAATGTGTGAGGATGCCGCAGCAGCAGGCTATCACGCCA
Organism: Prosthecobacter sp.; assembly: GCF_034366625.1. Taxonomy (NCBI): domain Bacteria; kingdom Pseudomonadati; phylum Verrucomicrobiota; class Verrucomicrobiia; order Verrucomicrobiales; family Verrucomicrobiaceae; genus Prosthecobacter; species Prosthecobacter sp. The sequence continues at coordinate 137,227 of NZ_JAXMIH010000019.1, read as the reverse complement.
TTGAGCTGGCGCCCTTCACGCTGAAGGATGATCCACGGGAACTGACCGTGGAGGAAGCGCTGACGTTTTGCGCAAAGGCGAAATCGTTCGGCCTCGAAATCCTCGGCCTGCACTGGCTGCTGACGAAACCAACGTGGTTTCACATCACGACGCCTGACGCGCTCCAGCGCAAGGAGACGGTGAAGTTCGGCCGTCATCTGGCGCAGTTCTGTGGCGCGACGGGTGGACGAATCATGGTCTGGGGCAGTCCGAAGGCGCGCAACGTGCTGCCGGAGTGGAATTACGAGGACGCCTTCAAACGTGCGGCCGATTGCGTGCGCGAAGTGGCCGAGGAATGCGGCAAATACGGCGTGGTGATCGCCATGGAGCCGCTGGGGCGCAAGGAAACGAACTTTTTGAACACGGCGGAAGAAACCATCCGCCTGTGCAAGTTGGTGGATCATCCTTCCTGCAAGCTGCACCTCGACGTGAAGGCCATGAGCGACGAATCGAAGCCGATTCCCGACATCATCCGCGACAGCAAGGAATGGACGGTGCATTTCCACACGAACGATCCCAACTTACGTGGGCCCGGCCAGGGCGAGGTGAAGTACGAGCCGATCATCGCGGCGCTGCGCGAAACCAAGTATGACGGCTACCTTTCTGTGGAGGTGTTCGATTACACACCGGATGCGCCGACGATTGCACGGCAGAGCATTGACTATCTGAAGAAAGTGATGGGGCTGTAAGGCTCCCACCGCATCTGTTTTGCAGCCTATGGAGCAACCGGGACCGCTGCGGTGCGGTAGGGGTCGGGGCCGAGCACGACTTCAGAGGCGGGAGGAATGGCGGGGACGCGGACTTCATCCTCCACGGGCAGGGCGCGAAGGGGAACGGCCAGCAGTTTTGGGAGGCCTCCTTTGGCATCCCAGCCCTTGGGCTGGCCGGCGGTGACCATCTCAAAGACGGCGGCCCAGAGAGGAAGAGCGGCGGTGGCTGCTGTGGCCTTGGGAGCAATGGGGATGTCTTTGTCGTGGCCGATCCAGACGAGGCAGGTAAGGGCGCGATCAGAGCCGATGAACCACGCATCGGTGCGGTCGTAGGTGACGCCGCCGAAGCCGGCGATGCTTTTTTGTGCGAGCTTATGCTCGACGAGAGGCTTGCGGTATTCAGGCCGCATCATGCCTGAGATCATGGTATTGCGAACATGGGACGCGGCGGCAGGAGTGAAGACTTCGTCGCTGCGAGGAGAAGAGGATGAAAGGAGCAGGCGGGGCAGCGGGCAAGGGCGGCCGTCATTGGCGATGGCGGTGAAGGCACGGGCTAGCTCAATGAGGCGCGCATGGCTCTGGCCGAGGGTGAAGGCAGCCTCTGTGCGCAGCGGTGTGGTGAAACCGCAGCGACCGAGCGCGGCACGGAGGGGATCCAAACCGACTTGATAACCAAGCCGGACGGTGGCGGCGGTGCGACCCTCCAAGAGCGCCTGCATGGGGGTGATGGTGCCGCCAGTGTAAGTCACCGCCTCACCATCGGCACCCCACTCGCCGAGGGTGCCCACGAGGCCGCCGATCATGGCCTGCTTGTTGTCGAGGGGACCGTCGATCATGGGAAAATCGGTGACATCCGGCTGCAAGGTGAGCGCGGTGGCATAGACGAGCGGGAGAAAGGCGGTGCCAGGAGGTCGGACGCCCTCCAGAGCGCGATTGAAGGGGCTGGTGGTGAAGTCGCGCCCGCCTTGCATGGCGAGGATGGCCCCGGAGCGATTGTCCAGCACGATCACGGCTCCTTGCAGCCCGTTTTTGTCCTTGGGCGCGAGCGTGTCCAAGTGCTGGCGCATCATGTCATCAAGACGCTGCTGCCAGTCCAGACGCAGGGTCATCGACATGGTTGGCGGTGTGCCCGGCTTGAGGCCCATGCGCTGAAATTCCGCCCGGGCGGCGGCCAGCATGTAGCCGGTGCGCACGCGGGTCTTGTCATGCCGAACGACGACAGGCGCATCCTGAGCGGCAGCGGCCTCCGCCTCGGTGATGGCCCCGGTCTCTGCCATTCGCTTCAGCGTGAGGTCACGCTTTTGACGCGCCAACTTCGGCTGGGTAATCGGCGAGAAAGTAACGGGGGCCTTGATGATGCCTGCCAGCGTGGCGGCCTCGATAAGAGTGATGTCGCGCACATCCTTGCCAAAGTAGCAACGCGCGGCTGCACCCACGCCGCTACAGCCGTGGCCGAGATAAATGCGGTTCAGGTAGTCCGTGAGGATTTGATCCTTCGTGCGCTCGCGCTCGATGCGCATGGCCAGAAAAATTTCCGTCAGCTTCCGCTCATAGGTCCGCCCTTGGAGGCCAAAGGCATTGCGCGCGAGCTGCTGTGTGATGGTGCTGCCGCCCTGCCGGATGCCGTGCGAGGTGAAGTTCGCCACGGCGGCACGCATGAGTCCGACGAGATCAAAGCCTGGGTGGGAGTAAAAGCGCGCGTCTTCCGTGGCGATGACGGCCTGGATCAGATGCGGAGGCACGTTCTGGAGCGTGACCGGCTCGCGCTCAATATCGCTGGCGCTGCCAATGAGTTCGCCCCTGACATCCACGATGAGAGTCTCATTCTGCCCACGGGTGAGCGCCGCCATGTCGTAGGTGGCGGCAATGCCTGCATAGTGCTGCCAGACGATGCCCAGGGTCACGAGCCCGATGAGAAACACGATGGCGCACGCGCCACCCAGGCGACGCAGCCAGGTGGGAAGCCGCCGCCAGCGTTCGCGAAGCTTGTGGAGAAAAAATTTCATGGTTGGTCAGCGAAAGAGGCGTGAGAAGAAGCCCTCACGCTCCGGTGGAGGCGGCGGCGGTGCGCCGAGCATGAAGGCAGGCGTCAAAGGCGCGGTGAGAGGATCTGATTCTTCGGTGACGGTGCCCTTTTCATAACTCACGCCGTGGATGGCAGGTCGTTCCTGGATGTCGCGCAGAACCTTCGCGATGACCGGTGCCGCCGTGCCGCCGCCCGAGAGACCGCCCTGGCCGGCATTTCCCTCGATGGTCACGGTGAAGGCCAGTGGCGGGGTGGTGCCCACATAGCCGGCAAACCAGACTACGTTGGCCTTCTCTCCTCGCAGCACCCACTGGGCGGTGCCAGTTTTGCCAAACACGGGCACATTTTTCAAGCGTGCCGCCTTGCCAGTGCCGTTGACGTGATTCACCACGCCGAACATCGCGTGCCTCACGGTCTCGAGGTCCACATCACTCACGGGAATGAGGGTTTCACGCGCCGGGCTGGTCACATCACTGACCTGGCCGGTCTGGGACTGCGTCTGCATCACCAATCGCGGACGTGGACGACAGGCACCATTGGCCAGGGTGGCCATCGCCAGCGCCATCTGCAGCGGCGAGGCTTCCGTGACGCCCTGGCCGATGGACAGATTCGCCAGGTCATGATTCGAGGGTGCGCGTTTCGGCAGCGAGCCTGCGGAGGTTTTCAGCGGCAGAACAGGTGACGTGCCGAAGCCGAACTCATGCGCCATGTAGAGAATGGGCATGTCCCGCGTCACCATGGCGGACTGATAGAAGTACGTGTTGCAGGAGCGGATGATGGCGGCACGCGCATTGAACCAGCCGCGGTCATCCTTGGACCAGTTGTCGAACTCGCGACCGTCAATCATCAGCGTGGGACCGCACTCGAACTCACGAAAGGCGTCCACCGTCGCGGCGCGCAGTCCGGCCATGACAACGATGGGCTTGAAGACCGAGCCTGGCGGATAACTGCCCTGCACGGCGCGATCAAAGAGCGGACCGTCGATGTTCTGCGTGAGCGCGGCGAAGTCGCTGCTGGAAATGCCGCGCGCGAAGGCATTGGGATCAAAACGTGGATTGCTCGCCATCGCGCGGATGTCGCCGGTGAACGCGTCCACGATGACGACGGCTCCGCGTTTGCCAGACTGTTTCAGCGCAGCCTCGGCGGCAAGCTGCGTGTCGAGATTCAACGTGGTGACGACATCACGTCCGCCCTCGGGTGCGGCAAAGACCTGCTCATAAGCGACGGCGCCCGCATCGGACATCATGACGCACAGCGTGCCGTCTGTGCCGGTGAGCTGTTTGTTAAAGGCTGCCTCCAGTCCCGCTGCCCCGCCTGTGCGCTGCCAGAGCGGCTCTCCCCGCAAGATGGGACCGGCGGGAGGAGCACCTTCCGACGAGACATAGCCCAAGAGATGCGCCGCCATGTCCCCCTGCGGGTAATGCCGCACATACTCCGTGCGCACGTTGGCATGCGGATGCTTCTTCGCATCGAAGACCGCTTCATTGGGCAACACATCACTCACCGTCACGGGAAGTTCGCGGCGGTCTTCGTAATGGCGCTTCAACTGATCCGGTTCCGGCATGCGGGCCGCAGGCACATCCTTGCTGAGTTCGACGAGGGTCTTCTCCAGCCAGCCGGTGTAGGTTTCGAGCGTGCTCCGCTGCGCTGACGGCACCGTCACTTGCAAGCGGCGCACCGTGGTGTTTTGCGCCAGCGGGCGGCCCTTGCGGTCCAGAATCTGTCCGCGTGGAGCAGGCACGGCAAAATAGAAGGGCTTCACATCCGTGCGCGAGCCGGTGCCTGGCACAAACCCCGGGACCGGAGCCTCCTGACCGTGTGAGAGTGATGACACCACCATCATGCCACCTACAGCCAGCGCGAAGATATGCAGGCGGAGCGAGCGCCTGTGTGGGTGGATTTCGTTTTTGAGCCTGAAGTCAGCGACTGCGACCATGCCTCACCCATAAGCCTCTCTCGGCGCATCACAAGCCCCGCCGTCACCCGAGCCGCGTCATGCAAGCCTTGTAGCCAGTGCGGCAGGCCGCAACCAATGGACGCCAGTTGTTATTCCATGGTTTCCCTGATGCTCACGCGAGGAGCTTCACCTGATAACGATGGCGGCTCGAAGAGGCCAAGAGGCCGCCTACCAACAAAAGCGGGATGGCCCTTCGACCATCCCGCAGCGTGATTGAGATCAGAGACTCTGATTATGCAGGGTCTTTCGGCTTGTCCGGGGCAGGCGCGGGCTTGTCGCCATCGGGTTTCGGTGCATCACCTTCGGTCGGCGGACGGCGGAAGCCGCCTTCGCCTCCTGGAGCACCACCTTCGGGACGACGCGCACCACCCTGACCGGGCTGTCCAGGCTGGCCGGGTTGGCCGCCACGACTGCGCATCATCTCACGCATCTTCTCCGTAGCCTTGATGTACTCGTCTTCGGAGACGCTGCCGTTGGCGTCGGCGTCCATGCGTTTGAACATTTCCTTGGGATCACCAAACATGCCGCCTCCACGCTGGCCGCCTTCACCGCCAGGACCACCGGGGCGCATGCCCTCAGGACGCGGGCCACCTTCGGGGCGCGGCCCGCCTTCGGGACGAGCGCCGGGAGAACCACCTTCACTGCCGGGGGGACGACGGAATCCGCCTTCTCCTCCAGGGGAGCCGCCGGGAGGGCCACCTTCAGGACGGCGCATGCCCTGTCCCTGACTGCCAGCGCCACCGCGCATCAGTTGCGAGATCTTGCCGATCTCGTCCTGATCCACAAAACCGTCGCTGTTAGCGTCCATTTTGCCGAAGCGGTCTTCGCTCTCCTTTTTGCCCATGTTGGCGAACTCGTCTTTGCTGATCTTGCCGTCAGCGTCGGTGTCTGCACGTTTGACGAATTCCGCGACACGATTTGCGGCGTCGCCGCCGCCTTGCGGGCCTCCGGGAGCACCAGGAGGTCTGCCGGGTTGGCCGCCTTCAGGAGGCGGTCCTTTGCGTTCGCCTTCCTGAGCGCTGGCGAAGCAGCTCAGGCACAGGATACTGATGCCGTAGATGAATGTTTTTTTGAGTTTCATGTCGTGAGTGCGTTTGGTTGTTTGAAGCACGACGGCTCAAACCAGCGCCCCACGACTTGGTTGCGAGCTGTGCAAAATTTTCACACCAGCTCCGCCAGCAGCGCCTGATTCAGGCGCACGCCGGCCTCGAAATTCGCGATGGGGAAGTTCTCATTCGGCGCATGCGCCTGGCAGTCCGGCAGCGCGAGTCCGAGCAGCAGCGTGTCGGCTTTGAGCACGTCTTTGAAGGCCTGCACGATGGGGATGCTGCCGCCTTCACGGATGAGCGCAATCTTGTCGCCGAAGACTTTTTTCAGCGCCCGCTGGGCTGCGGTGCCGAGCGTGGAATGCGGGTCCATCAGATACGGCATGCCGGTGTGGCCTGGGATGATTTCAAGACGAACACCCTTTGGCAAATGTGCCCGCAAATGAGCCTCGGCGCGCTTCAGCACGACATCCGGGTTTTGATCCGGCACGAGACGAAACGACAGCTTCACAAACGCTTCGCGACCAATCACGGTCTTCGAGCCTTCGCCCTGATAACCGCCACCGATGCCATTCACTTCGGCGGTGGGACGCGCCCAGCGGCGTTCGCGTTCGGTGTAGCCCGGTTCGCCGAACAGCGCAGGCGATCCGGTGAGTTCGAGCATCTCGGCATCACCATCGCCCAATTCGGCCCAGGCCTTGCGCTCCCAATCCGCGATGTCACGCACACCGTCGTAGAAGCCGTCGATCTTCACACGTCCTTCCGCATCATGCAGGATGGCGGTCAAACGTGCCACGGCTGTGACTGGATTCGCAATGGCACCACCGAAGATGCCGCTGTGCAGATCAATCGCCGGGCCATGCACTTTGGCCTCCATGCAGGCGATGCCGCGCAAGCCATACGTGAACGTGCCGACTCCTGGCGCGACCATGCCGGTGTCCGAAATCGCCACGACATCGCATTTCAACTCATCGCAATGCTGTTCCAGGAACGGCTTCAAGTTCGGGCTGCCGATTTCTTCCTCACCTTCAAACAGCAGGGTCAAATTCACCGGCAGATCGGCATGCTTCGCCAGCGTTTCGGCCAACCCTTGCATGTGCGCCATGAGCTGGCCTTTGTTGTCCGTCGCACCACGGCAGAAGATGCGGCCATCGCGGATTGTCGGCTCAAACGCGGGCGTTTTCCACTCCCCCAGCGGCTCCGCAGGCTGCACATCGTAGTGCGCATACAGCAGCACCGTGCGACGACCGGCGATGTGTTTATTTTTTGCCAGCAGCACCGGATGACCGGGCGTCTCATGCAACTCTCCCGTCAATCCCATCTCACGCACCTTACTCAAGAGCCATTCGGCACACGCACGCACATCAGAACGACGCGCGGAGTCGGTGGAGACGGAGGGAAAACGCAGGCAGGTGAGGAGATGGTCGAGGCCAGGAGGATTCATGGAAAGGAATATGTGTGGCGGCAAACCAACAGCATTCCAACGTGTCCGCGAATCCTAATTTTATTTCACCAGCGCGGCCTTCACCTCGATCTCATCCACGCTGCCCTTGCCACCATACAGATTGATCAGCATGCCTGCCTTTGGGCCTGTGGTCAGCCCGGTTTTGTACTCCAGCACCACGCGGTCGTTCACCTGAATGGTGATCTGCTCCCCCTTCGATTCAAAACACACGCGGTGCCACTCCTCCGGCGCCAGCTTCAGGTTCACCGCCTTCAGCGAGTCCTGGCTTTTGACATCGCGGATGACGACACCACCGGCCTTGCTCACCACGATGGCCAGCTTGCGGTGGGCCGCAGGGCGTTTGTCTACCTCATCCGGCGGCCCGTAAAAGCCAAAGGCGATCCAATTGCACGCCCATGGCTTCACCAGGAGCTGGATGGCCCCGTCCTGCGTCTGCGTGGGAAACTCGCGCCAGATCACCGCGCCCTGCGCGCCGCCCTGGTCCAATTCCAGCGCGCCATCCTTGATGGGAAACTTCGAGCCAAACTCACCGCCGCCTTTGTTGAACAGCCACTTCGCATCCAGCTTCTCGCTGTCAAAGTTGTCTGCCAGCAGCGTCTCGCCCACGCGAATGTCCTTCGTGCGCATAGCCTTGGGCTTTTTGTCTGCGGCGGGGAGGGCGGTGGTCAGCACCAGGAGAGAGAACAGAACGAACTTCATGGCGATGGCTGTGGGAGCGAATTAGTGCGTGACTTCACCTTCGGGAGCCCGAGTGGGCGGCCGGAAGAAGAAGAGCAGGATGAGCATCGCCAGCACGGCCAGGGCAGATGGCAGAAGGAACAAGTTCCTCCAGTCCATGGAGCCGTCCGCCAGGGTGTACTTGGCGTTACCAAAGTAGATCCAGTAGAATTTGGCCAGAATGTCGCCAAGGCCGAAGATCATGAGGTTGAAGAGACCTTGGGCGCTGGTGCGGATGTCAGTCGGGCAGCTCTTTTCCACATAGATATAGATGGTGGCGAAGTAGAAAGCGTAGCAGATGCCGTGGATGAGCTGCACGCCGACCATCAACCACTGGTGCTGCGGCACGAAAGCATACACCAGGAAGCGCAACGCATGACCGGCGATGCCGATGATCATGGTGGTCTTCCAGCCTAGCTTTTTCAAGGTAAGGCCGAGCACCAGCATGGTGAGGATTTCCGCGATCTGGCCCACACTCATGACCGCCTGCGTCCAATTCGCCGGAATGCCGACGCTGGCGCTCTTCAGGAAGTTGTCGGTGTGGAAGAAATAGGTGTTGTGAACGAACGAGTCGATCATCGTGACGATCCACAGCACCAGTATCACGGGATGCTTGAGTACGCCGAACGCCTTCACCAGCGCGGAGGACTCCCCGGCGGCAGCCTTTTTCGGCGGAGTGTGCGGCAGCGTCAGGCTGAAACCCGCCAGTAGCAGCGAAGCAACGCCCGCCACAATGTACGTCCAGCGAGTGCCTGCCACCAGCTTGTCCCCCTCCAGCGGGCTGGCAAAGGCGACGTCAAGCCAGGCCACCATGCCCTGCGGATTCGCGGCGCTCACTTTGTCCCAGTCCACCAACAGGAAGATGAAAGGCCAGGCCGCGAGAATCCAGCCAACAGTGCCGCCCATGCGCACGATGCCATACTCCTTCGCCGCATCACGAATGTTCGCGAAAGCCAGCGTGTTGGCGATCGACATCGTCGGCACATACAGCAGGCAGTGGACGGACATCAGTGTGAAGAACGGCCAGAAAGCCACCTTCCCTGCCGCATCCGCGGGGAGGAAGCCCAGACCCAGGATTGCCAGGCCCGACACCAAGTGGCTGAAGGCCATGAATTTCTCGGCAGCGAAATGGCGGTCCGCAAACTGATTGCTGAAAAACATGCCCAGGATTGCCGAGACCGGGAATGCCAGCAAGATAGCAAGCTGCTCATTGCCACTGAATCCCACCGCCGGCAGGTAACCGAAGATTTTCGGCAGCCACGCCCCCCAAATGAAAAATTCCAGCACCATCATGATGAACAGTTTGGTCGTGTGCGGAGATCGGGAGGCAGTGTCGGTCATAAGTGGCCGCGAGGCTAGGGAACCCGCCACAACTTGGCAAGGACAAAACCACTCCCGCGCTTGAGCCGGTGAAAAGCCGGTGATAAGGGCAGGCATGATCCGCAAAATCGTCCGCTACCCCGACCCCGTGCTCCGCGCCAAGTGCCGCGATGTGACCGACATCACGCCCGACCTCCGCACCTTGGCCGCCGACATGCTCGAAACGATGCATGAGGCGAACGGCATCGGCCTCGCCGCACCGCAGGTCGGCGTGGAGGTACAGCTCGCAGTCATTGATCTCGCGCACAATCCCGACAGCATCAGCTACATGAAGATCGACGGCCAGAAGATCGACATGCCGCAGCACATGCCCGTCATCCTCATCAATCCCAAGCTCGAACTCGGCAGCGCCAAGGAAATCGGCGAGGAGGGCTGCCTCAGTTTCCCGCGTTTGCGCGGCGACATCCGCCGCGCCTACGAGATCAAGGTCACCTATATGGATCTCGACGGCAAAACCGTCACCGTCGAAACCGACGGCCTGCTGGCCCGTGCCTTCCAGCACGAAATTGATCACCTCAACGGCATTCTCTTTATCGACCGCCTCAACGCCGTCGCCAAAGTCAGCATCAAGCGCAAACTCGCCCGGCTGATGGAGGAATGGACAGAGGACGATTGAGTGGAGCCAGCAGTCGGGGTCGAACCGACGACCTGCGGTTTACAAAACCGCTGCTCTACCACTGAGCTATGCTGGCAGGTCCGTGAGGGCGCGATAGTAAACGCCCGCATTCATTCGGCAAATGGATTTGCAGAAGCTTGAGAGAATGGGCGGGTCAGGCAAAGCAAGAACACTTGCCTCTCGATCTCGGCGGCAGGAAGGTCGGACGGCGCAGAAATTCACCCGCATGCTCATCACCAGCTCCTCCAACGAACGCATCAAACACGCCCGCCGCGTGCGCGAAGGCCGTGAGCGTGAACTGATCTTCATCGAGGGAGAGCGCCTCGTGGCCGAGTGTGTTTCCTCGGAACTCAAGCTCCACGCCTGCTTCACCACCGCCGAACCTTCCGAATCGCAGCAAAAGTTACTGGAACGCATCACCTGCCCAGTTTTCCAGCTTTCCGAGTCTGTGCTCGAATCGCTGAGCGACACCACCTCCACTCAAGGCCTCATCGTCATCGCCGAACGCCCGTGGCCGACACTGGATCGCATGTTCGAGAGCCAATCGCCGCTCATCCTCGGCCTCGATCGCATCCAAGACCCCGGCAATCTCGGGACGCTCGTCCGCACGGCGGAAGCCGCTGGTGTGAACGGATTTTTTTCCTTTGCAGGCTCCGCCGATGCCTTTGCGCCCAAAACCCTGCGCAGCTCGATGGGTTCCGCTTTCCGCCTGCCTATTCTGGCCGACGTCTCTGGCCTCGGCACTCTCGAAACCTGCCGCAGCCGTGGCCTCAAGACTGTCGTGGCCACCGGCGAGGCCGATCTTTCGCACTATGACTATGATTGGCGTCAACCCACGCTGCTCATCCTCGGCAACGAAGGCCGTGGAGCCAGCACCGAAATCATGAACGCTTGCGATGCTCACGTGCGCATTCCGCTGCACATGCCTGTCGAATCACTCAACGTCGCCGCAGCCGGTGCCGCAATCTTGTTTGAAGCGGTGAGGCAACGACGGTAGTCGAATCAAGCAATCTCCGGCAGCTTCCATTCACCTCGGAACGGCCGGGCATTCATGAGCGCATTCGCAGCCTCGTCATTCGTGAACATCTCCGTCATTGGGTCCCAGAGCAGCTTGCGCTTCGCCTTCAAGGCCATCGCTGTGAGCTGTGGCAGCGTGTCAGAACGCACTGCCGTCTCAATGTCGCAAATCGCCCGCTGCCCTGTCTTGATCACATCCACAAAATTGCGCGTATGTTCGACGCTCTCGATCAGCTTGACCGGCATCGTGCCCGCCTTGTTCGCCGGATCGCGTAGGATGGCATCGTCGCTGGCGCTGATCTTGCCGCGCAGCACATGCACCCAGCCATTTTCACCGATGAAGCGAGTCCCGTGGCCAATGTCCATGTTCTTCTCATTCACAAAGGTGATCGGAGCCGCGTTCGCGTATTCAAAACGCATCTTCCAGGTCAAGACAGCGTCACAGCCGCCTTTTTCGGGATACGTCGCCTCGCCTTCGACGCTGATCGGCCCCGTTTCATCCGTGCCATTGCCCCATTGGGCTATGTCGAGGTGATGGATGCCCCAGCACGAGATCATGCCGAGTGAGAAATTCGTGATGTTCTCGTGATTGTCGCGCTTGAGCTTCTCCGTGTTGAACGGCGTCATCGGTGCAGGCCCGACCCAGCGCTCCCAGTCCACATGTTCCGGCACCGGTTGCTCCGGAAAGTCAGGACCGATCTTCCCACCGGGAACACCGACCTGAATCTCCTTCAGTTTGCCCAAGCGGCCATTGCGCGCGAGTTCGCAGGCCCAGCGGAACTTCAAATCACTGCGCTGCTGCGTGCCAAACTGAAACACCACGCCTGTCTTCTTCACCGCCGCCCGCACATGCTTCGATTCGACCATCGACATGCCCATCGGTTTCTCGTGATAGATGTGCTTGCCATTCATAATCGCATCCGTGGCCGGAATACTGTGCCAATGCACCGGCAGCGCCATCAGCACGGCATCAATCAATGCATCCCGGTTCAGTTCACGAAAATCGCGATACACCTTCACATCCGCGCTGCCGTAGCGCTCGGCGATGATCCCCTTGGCACGCTCAATGTTCTTTGTGTTCACGTCGCAGAGTGCCGTCACCCGCACATCGTCGTGATTCAGGAATGCCCGCATGTCTCCTGTGCCTTGCGCACCGACACCGATTACTCCCAGTGTGATCTTGTTGGACGGCGCTGTCTGCGAGCGCAGCACATGTGCGGGAACAAACGCAGGAGCAACACCAGTGGCAATGATCTGGGAAAGGAATAAGCGGCGGGATTTCATGGGAAAGGAGATTACTTCGACCGCTCCGAGTTTGGCAATACCACAGCTTGCGAACGTCTCTCCTCCCCTGCATTTCTTCGCATGGCAGAACACCATTTTGATTTCGTGGTCATCGGCGGCGGCAGCGGCGGCTACGCGGCGGCTAGAACGGCTCACAGTGCCGGATTGAGCGTCACCGTGATCGACGGCGCATCTGAACTCGGCGGCCTGTGCATCCTGCGCGGCTGCATGCCGAGCAAGACGCTCATCGAATCCGCCAACCGCCAGCTCCACATCCGCCACACCGCCGAATTCGGCCTCAAAGCCACCTCCCACGGCGTCGATGTGCGAGCCATTCGTGATCGCAAACGCACTCTGATCGCCGACTTCGCCGGTTATCGTCAGGGACAGCTCGAAGACGGTCGTTTCGTCCTTTATCGCGGCCACGCCCGCTTTCTGAACCCACACACCGTCGAAGTCGTCCCGCGCGACGGTTCCGCCAGCTTCCAAATCACCGCACGCAGCTTCTGCATCGCCACCGGTTCCGAGGTTGCCGTTCCCGACGTGCCTGGACTCGCCGAAACCGGCTACTGGACCAGTGATGACGTGCTGGATGCCGATTCACTGCCGCACAGCATTGCCGTACTCGGCGGCGGAGCCATCGCTCTTGAAATGGCACACTACCTTGAGGCGATGGGCTGCCAAATCACACTCATTCAGCGCAACTCCCAGCTTCTCACCGGCCTCGATCGCGAATGCAGCGATGTCATCGCCAAAGCTTACACAGAACGCGGCATGACCGTACATCTCGGCACGCACCTCAACCGCATTTCCACCCACGAAGGCCGCAAGCGCGTTGAATTCACCACCGACGGACACACGCACGCCATTCTCGTCGATCAAATCCTCCTCGCCATGGGCCGCCAGCCTGCAACACGCGAACTCGATCTCGAAAAAGCCCAGGTGTCCCTGCACAAGACCAAGATCGTCGTCAACGACCGCATGCAGACCTCCCAGCCACACATCTTCGCCGCAGGTGATGTGTGCAGCCCGCTCGATGTCGTCCACCTCGCCATCCAGCAGGGCGAAATCGCCGCGCGCAACGCCTCCAAATTTCTCAAAGGCTCGTCCGCCGATGAAACCATCGACTACCGACTGACTCTCTTTGGTGTCTTTTCCCATCCACAGGTTGCCGTCGTCGGAGCCACGACTGAGAAGCTCAAGGCGCAGAGCATCCCCTTCCTCAGCGCCAGCTATCCCTTCAACGACCACGGCAAGTCCATGGTCATGGGCGAGATTGCCGGCTTCGTGAAGATGCTCGCTCACGCCGAGACCGGCGAGATCCTCGGTGCCTGCGTCGTCGGCCCCGAAGCGACGGAGTTAATTCATGAAGTCGTCATCGCCATGAACTTCCGCGCCACCGTGAAGCAGTTCATGGCCATTCCACACTACCACCCGACGCTAAGCGAGATCTGGACCTATCCCGCCGAGGAGATCGCGGATCAGCTCGCTGACTGAAACAGGATCGGACATAACAATCCCCAGAAAAGGCATGGTCCTTTGGTCGTTAGAATGAAAAGCTAACGTCCATCTCATGTCCCGCCCTCTCATTCTCCTCCTGGCATTTCCCGCCTTGCTCGCAGCGGAGCCTGCCAAACTAAAGTACAACCGCGATGTGCGGCCGATTCTCAATGAGAAGTGCTTTCATTGCCACGGCACAGACGCCAGCCATCGCAAAGGCGACCTGAGACTAGATTTGCGTGAGCAGGCGATGAAACCGGCCAAGTCGGGTGACATCGCAATCGTGCCAGGCAAACCGGAGCAGAGCCAGATCGTCGCTCGCGTGGAGCTTCCACATGAAGACGATGACGTGATGCCACCCGAGAAAGATGGCAAGCCGCTGACCAGCGAGGAGAAAGCCATTCTGAAACAGTGGATCAGTGAAGGCGCGGAGTATCAGGGACACTGGGCGTTTCTAAAGCCGGAGCGCTCGCCTGCACCGAAGATTGAGAATCCGCAGATCACCATCCGAAACGAGATTGATGCCTTCATAGCCACCCGACTTGAACAAGAAGGTCTCCAAGCTTCGCCGGAAGCGGATCGCGCCACCTTGCTGCGCCGGGTGACGCTCGATCTTACCGGCCTGCCACCGACGCTGGAGGAGATCGCGGCCTTTGAAAAGGACGCATCACCGAAAGCTTACGAGGCGGTGGTGGACCGCCTGCTGAAGTCCGAGCACTACGGCGAACGCATGGCCATGCAATGGCTCGATTTTGCGCGCTTCGCCGACAGCCACGGCTTCCAGACGGACAGCAGCCGCGCCATGTGGCCCTGGCGTGACTGGGTGATCAAGGCCTTCAATGACAACAAGCCCTTCGACCAGTTCACCATCGAGCAGATCGGCGGCGATCTGCTGCCAAATGCCAGCCGTGATCAAATTGTGGCCACGGGCTTCAATCGCAACCACCGCCTGAACGGCGAAGGCGGCATCATTGCTGAAGAATGGCGCATTGAGAACATCATCGACCGCGTGGAGACGACGAGCTTCACCTGGCTCGGGCTCACGTTGAATTGCTGCCGCTGTCACGATCACAAGTATGATCCGCTTACCCAAAAGGACTTTTATTCGTTCTTCGCTTTCTTCAACAACGTCGCTGAAAGCGGGACCATCCAGGGTGCCTCAAACCGTAGCGGCGGCAATTCCGATCCAGTGATCGTTGTACCGGACAAGGAAGACGAGATTCAGCTCGCGCAGCTCAAAAAAGCCGTCACCAAGGCGGAGGCCAGTGTCACCGAGACTCAGCTCCAACTGCCCAACCTCGTCGCCAGTTGGGAAGCGGACATGGAAAGCCCCGAGACCACCAAGAAACAAATGTGGGAAGTCCTGCAGGTGAAGGATGCGAAGTCAAAAGGCGGTGCAGCGCTGCGCAAGCTGCCCGATGCCTCATGGATCGCTGGCGGTCGCAATCCTGACACAGACACTTACACAATCACTTCGCCGCTGACGGAGGGAACGTTCACCGGACTGCTGCTCGAAGCATTGCCCGACCCCACGCTGCCAAATCAAAGCCTGGGCCGCGCCTTCAACGGCAACTTCGTGCTGACCGGCATCGAAGGCGAGATCAGCGCGCCGGGCTTGAAGATGCCGGTGAAGATCGCCTTCACCCGTGCCGAGGCCGATTACGCGCAGAAGGGCTACGATGTGAAGTTGCTGATCGACAAAGAACCGGCCAACGGCTGGGCCATTGATGGCAACGACCCGAAGAAACGCGTGGACCGCAAGGCGATGTTCATCGTGGACAAAGCACTGACCGTGCCCGCAGGCGCGACGTTGACCGTGCGTCTGGTGCATCAGTCGAAGTTTTCCGGCCACAACATCGGCCGCTTCCGAATGTCTGCGACCGATGCCGAGCCAGCGCTTGCCAGCCTTGATGGCACCGGCGGACCACCCGCCGCCGTGCTCGCCATCATGAAGACGCCGACGGAGAACCGCACGCCGCAGCAGCGTGCCGAACTGGAAAAGTTTTACCGTGCGAGCGTTGACAGTCCATTGCGTGATGCCGACTACGCGCTGGCAGCGGCCAAGACTGAGCTTGAGAAATTTGAGCGCACTGTCCCGTCCGTGATGGTGATGAAGGAAGGCCCGGTGCGCGATGCCTTCATCCTCAAACGTGGCGAGTATGACAAACCGGGCGACAAGGTGAGCATGACCACGCCCGCCGTGCTGCCACCGATGCCGAAGGACGCTCCGCTGAACCGCCTTGGCCTTGCGAAGTGGATGGTTGATCCCGCCAATCCTCTCACGGCCCGTGTCTGGGTGAATCGTGCATGGGAGAATTTCTTTGGCTACGGCCTGTCGAAGTCCACCGAGAACCTGGGCACGCAGTCCGAGTATCCTGTGCATCCCGAATTGCTCGACTGGCTCGCCACCGAGTTCATCCGTACCGGTTGGGACATGAAGGCGATGCAGAAGCTCATCGTCATGAGCGCCACCTACCGCCAGTCATCGAAACTCACCCCCGCGCTACTCGAAAAAGATCCCGAGAACCGCCTGCTGGCCCGGGGACCGCGGTTCCGTCTTGCTGGCGAGATCGTGCGCGATCAGGCGCTCGCCATTGCCGGCCTGCTGGTGCCGAAGATCGGCGGACCGTCCGTAAAACCCTACATGCCCGAAGGTGTGTGGGATGAAACGAGCAAATACGGCGACCTGCGCGGCTACAAGGCCGACTCCGGCGACGGCCTCTACCGCCGCAGCTTCTACACCATCTGGAAACGCACCGCCGCACCGCCCACGATGCTGCTCTTCGACGCGCCCACGCGTGAAATCTGCACGGTGAAGCGCAGCCGCACGAACACACCGCTGCAGGCGCTTTCGTTGCTCAATGAAGTCACGTTTGTCGAAGCCGCGCGCGGTCTCGCACAGCAGATGATGCAGCATGGTGGCACCACGCCAGAGCAGCGCATCGCTTATGGCTTCAAGCGTGCCACCGCGCGCGACATCGAACCCGCCGCGCTCAAGCAACTCACCGCTGGTTTTGCCAAACGCGTCGAGTTTTTCAAATTCAAGCCCGCCGAGGCCACCGCCCTGCTCTCCCAAGGCGCGACCAAAGCCGACGCCTCGCTCAATCCCGCCGAACTCGCTGCTTATACAACGACTGCCACTGTGCTTCTGAACCTCGACCGTGTCGTAACCCGCGACTGACATGAACAACCCAGCCCTTCAACTCCAGGACCGGCTCAACCGCCGCATCTTCCTCAAACAAAGCACGTCTGCCATCGGTGCTGCCGCGCTCGGCTCGTTGCTGCAAGATGAGGCCGCCGCAGCAATGCCTGCGCGTCAATTTCCCAACTTCGCTCCCAAGGCGAAACGCATCATCTATCTGTTCCAGTCCGGCGCTCCTTCGCAGATGGATCTCTTCGATCCAAAACCGCAGATGGAAAAACATCGCGCCGAGGATCTGCCCGCCAGCATTCGTCAGGGCCAGCGACTCACGACGATGACATCGGGTCAGAAAGCGTTCCCTGTCGCTCCTTCGCTCTTCAAATTCGCTCAACATGGCCAGGGCGGCATCTGGTTGAGCGAGCTGTTCCCGCATCTCTCCACCGTGGCAGATGAGATGTGCGTGATCCGTTCGATGTTCACCGAGGCGATCAATCACGATCCAGCGATCACCTTTTGCCAGACGGGTTCACAACTCGCAGGTCGTCCCAGCATCGGCGCATGGCTCAGCTATGGCCTCGGCAGCATGAATCACGATCTGCCGGCTTATGTCGTGATGACCTCC
The DNA here is from genome assembly GCF_034366625.1 of Prosthecobacter sp. NCBI lineage: Bacteria > Pseudomonadati > Verrucomicrobiota > Verrucomicrobiia > Verrucomicrobiales > Verrucomicrobiaceae > Prosthecobacter > Prosthecobacter sp. The sequence continues at coordinate 119,706 of NZ_JAXMIH010000019.1, read as the reverse complement.
TTCGGCACTGGTCGTCGCGATGACCAGCCGCTCTACGACCGCCTGTGGGGCAGCGGTTTCCTGCCCACGCAGCATCAGGGCGTGCGCTTCCGCAATGCGGGTGATCCCGTGCTCTACCTCTCCAATCCCGCCGGAGTGGACCGCCCCATGCGCCGCCAGATGCTTGATGAACTCGCCGCGCTCAATCAGCGCGACTTCGAGGCCTTTGGTGATCCTGAAATCAGTGCGCGCATCTCCCAATACGAAATGGCCTTCCGCATGCAGATGAGCGTGCCTGATCTCGTGGATACCTCCAAAGAGCCCAAGCACGTGCTCGACAGCTACGGCCCCGATGTGATGAAACCCGGCACCTACGCCGCGAACTGTCTGCTCGCCCGCCGCCTCGCCGAGCGCGATGTGCGCTGCATCCAACTCTTCCACATGGGCTGGGACCACCACGGTGGTCTGCCCAACGCCATCCGTGGCCAATGCCGCGACACCGACCAGCCCACCACCGCGCTCATCAAGGATCTGAAACAACGCGGACTGCTCGATGACACGCTCATCGTCTGGGGCGGTGAATTCGGCCGCACGATCTATTCCCAAGGCACGCTCACCGCCACCAACTACGGTCGCGATCATCATCCGCGCTGCTATTCCATCTTCATGGCCGGTGGTGGCGTGAAAAAAGGCACCACCTACGGCGAAACCGACGACTACAGCTACAACATCGTCCGCGATCCTGTGCATGTGCATGATCTCAATGCCACCCTCATGCACCTGCTAGGCATCAACCATGAGCGCCTCAATTTCAAATTCCAAGGTCTCGACATGCGCCTCACTGGCATTGCTGGCAATCTCGTGAAGGGCGTGCTGGCCTAGCGTCCTTTGCGTTCACGCTGCCGTTGCCGAAACTCCGACGGTCCGCAACCGACCTGCCGGGCAAACATGCGGCTGAAGTAATGTCGGTTGGGAAAGCCAAACTCGACGGCGATTTGATCGATCGTCTTGTCCGTGAGTGCCAAAGCCTCGCCTGAGAGTCGAATTCTTGTGCTCAAGACATACGCGGCAGGCGTCTGGCCGGTGTGCTCACGGAAACTGCGGATGAAACGCTCCACGCTCATGCCCGCACGCTCGGCGAGGAAGGGATTCGTCAGCTTGCTGTGCGGCGCACGGGCAATGAGAGCCAGCACTTCAACGATACGCTCCGGCATCGCAGGCGGTGAGTCGGTTTCGAGCGTGGCGAAAACGGTGTGCAGCAGCGCGGCGCTGAGATGATGCAGACGGTGATCACGCAGTTCTGTCGGTGGTTCGCGATGCGTGAAGATAAGTTTGGTCAGCAGCGTCCGCAGTGAATCATCGGCCGAAATGACGATGGGAGCGGCAGGAATGGACACACCGGGCCGTGCGGTGGTGAAGTGCAGCCAGAAGTGGCAGGCCTTCACCGGGGCGCAACAGTCGAACACCGTGTCCGCCGGGATCAAGACCGCCTTCTTTGGCTCCAGCGCGATTTTCTGCCCCTGAAACAGCAGATAGCAGCCGGGTTTGGGATTGTAGTAGAAGCGCCAGAAGGGTGAATCGACGCCCTGATGATTCCAATCCTCCAGATGAGGCTGGTAGCCGCTTTCGTGGATCAAAAACGGCGTCCAGCCCGATTTCGCCACGCGGGCAAGATCCACGCCCCAGGGCGTGGTGTAGTTGAGGTACTTGCGCCGGTTCGACATGCCAGTGTTGTAATCAGATACGGCGGCATCTGGCATTTATCGCAATCATCCTGGCCTCGTCAGCAGAATCAGACACAAAACAAGCATAAACAGGCACAGACAACCGACGTTGATGATGAGCGATGCGATTCCTCCTTTTCATCCTCACCACGAGTTCTGCCCTTGCTGCGAATCTGCCGCCGGATCATGCCCAGCGCATGGAGCGCGGCTTGAAGTTGTTTCAGCAGGATGTGGCGGCCCTTTTGAAGGAAAACTGCCTCAAGTGCCACGGCGGCGAAAAAGTGAAGAGCGACTTCGACATGGCCACGCGTGAGGATTTGCTGCGCGGCGGCTCGCACGGCAGCGTGGTGGTGCCTTTCGATGCGAAGAGCAGTTCGCTCGTGGCGCAGATCAACCACGCCAAGGAGCCGCACATGCCGGACAGCAGCCCGAAGCTGCCTGAAGAAGCCATTTCGAAGATTGCGGCGTGGATTGATGATGGGGCGCCGTATTCCGCACCGCTCATCGCCGGGAAGAAGCCGAAGAAGGACAGCAGCGTCGTGACGGACGAAGATCGCCAGTGGTGGGCCTTCCAGCCGCTGAAAAAGGTGCAGGCGAAGAGCATTGATGAGCTGCTTTTGAAGAACGCAAAGGGCATGACCTTTGCACCGGCTGCGGACAAAGCGGTGCTGGTGCGGAGGCTGTTTCTGGATCTGACGGGGCTGCCGCCGTCAGAGGTTTTGGACACGGCTGACCTGAGTGACCTGATTGACGCGCTGCTCGAATCTCCGCGCTACGGCGAACGCTGGGCACGCCACTGGCTCGACGTGGCCCGCTATGCCGAGAGCACGGGCTTTGAGCAGGACTACGACCGCCCGTTTGCGTTTCATTACCGCGACTTCGTGATCAAGGCGCTGAACTCGGACATGCCGTATGACCAGTTCGTGAAGTGGCAGCTCGCAGGAGACGAATACGAGCCGCAGAACCCGCTGGCACTTGCAGCGACGGGTTTTCTCGGCGCGGGCGTGTTTCCCTCACAAATCACCGCGAACGAGGTCGAAAGCTCCCGCTACGATGCGATGGACGACATGCTGGGCACGACGGCGGGTGGCATGCTCGGACTCACGCTGAGCTGCGCCCGCTGTCACGATCACAAATTCGATCCGCTGCCCACCCGCGACTACTACGCGATGCTGAGCACCTTCACCACGACCACACGCATGAATGTGGATGTGCATCCTGACGGCAAAGTGACCTCCGCCATCACGACGATGAATGCCAAAAAGAACACGCCAGCCATCCAAGGTGCCACACGCATGATGATCTGCGCCGAGGGCTATGATCCCATCGTCATGCACACGCAGGGCGGGCCGTTCTTTGACAAGACGCATGTGCTGAAGCGCGGCAATCCTCTCATGAAGGACGGCGAGGCCGTGCAGGGCTTCTTGCAAGTGCTGAGCAAGCCCGGCGACTCGAAACGCTGGCAATGGCAGCCGCCGAAGGACGCGAAATACAACGGCAGGCGGCGTTCGCTGTCGAACTGGATCACGGATGTCGATCAGGGAGCCGGTGCGCTGCTAGCGCGGGTGATCGTGAACCGCCTGTGGCAGCATCATTTCGGCACGGGCCTCGTCCCGACGCCGAATGACTTCGGCAAGACCGGCACGCCTTGCACGCAGCCCGAGTTGCTCGATTGGCTGGCGGGTCAGCTCATCACGAATGGTTGGAAGCTCAAACCCATCCACAAGATGATCCTCATGAGCCGTGCCTGGCAGCAAAGCAGCGCCCGCGATGCCAAGAAGGAAGCCGCCGACCCCGCGAACGGTCTTTTCATGCGCTTCGTGCCGCAGCGGCTCGAAGCCGAGGCGATCCGCGACTCGATGCTGGCCGTGAGCGGCGTGTTGGACGCAACCATGTTCGGCCCCGGCACTCGCGATGAGAACAGCAAGCGCCGCAGCATCTACTTCAACATCAAACGCAGCCAGCTCATCGGCAGCATGGTGGCCTTTGACCTGCCCGAGCCGCTCGTGAGCCAAGGCGCACGCCCCACGACGACCGTGGCCCCGCAGGCCCTCGTGCTCATGAACAGCCCCCAATCCCGATCATGGGCCGAAGGGCTCGCCAAACGCGTTTCAGCCGCTGGCGATGCCGCGAAGCAGATCGCGATGATTTACCGCCTTTGCTTCAACCGTGTTCCAAAAGCCGATGAAGTGGCCGCCGGTGCCGAGTTTTTGAAATCAGCCGGTTCCCTGGCAGATTACTGCCAGGTGGTGCTGAGCTTGAATGAATTCATTTACGTCAACTGACATGAACACACTCTCTTATTCCCGTCGTGAAATGCTCGCTCGTGCGGGCGGTGGTTTTGGGATGCTGGCGTTCGCTTCGATGCTGGAGGCGGCGAAGAATCCTTTCTCGCCGAAGGTGCCGATGCAGGTCGGGGGGAAGGCGAAGTCGATCATCTGGATCTTCACCAACGGCGGGCCGTCACAGGTCGATACCTGGGATTACAAGCCGGAGCTGGCGAAGCGCGATGGGCAAACGCTGGAGGGGTTTGATCCGAAAACGGGCTTCTTCCCCGGATCGGTGGGCGGGCTGATGAAGTCCCCGTTCGAGTTCAAGCAGCACGGGCAGAGCGGGACGTGGTGCAGCGATCTGTTTCCGAAGACGGCGATGCATGTGGACAAAATGTGCTTCATCCACAGTTGCTGGACGGGATCGAACAATCACTCCCCCGCCCTTTTCATGATGAACACAGGCACCACGCGCATGGGCTACCCGTGTGTGGGTTCGTGGGTGAACTACGGCCTCGGCAGCGAGAGCGATTCGCTGCCTAGCTTTGTGGTGATGAGCGATCCACTGAATCGCGGCCTGCCGAAGGGCAGCGCGGCGAACTGGGGCGCGGGCTTTTTGCCAAGTGTGTATCAGGGGACGTGGCTGAAGCCCAGCGGGGCGCCCATCGACAACCTCGCGTTGCCTGCCTCGCTCACGCCGCAGCGTCAGCGGGCGCAGCTCGATCTGCTGGCGTGGCTGAATCGTCAATCGCTCGGCGGATCGGCCATCGAGAGCGAGCTGAATGCCCGCATCGAGAGCTTTGAGCTGGCTTACCGCATGCAGACCTCGGCCCCGGAGGCTTTTGATGTCAAAGGTGAGCCGGAGCACATCCAGAAGCTCTATGGCGTGAATGAGAAGCACTGTGGCCACTTCGCCGCGCAGTGTCTCACTGCGCGGCGCATGGTGGAGCGCGGCGTGCGCTTCATCCAGCTCTACAGCGGCGGCATGGAGAACCAGCAGAGCTGGGACGGCCACAAGGACATCCTCGGCAACCATCGCGGCTTCGCGAATGAGAGCGACCAGCCTGTGGCGGCACTGATCAGCGATCTGGAGCAGCGTGGATTGCTCGATCAGACGCTCATCGTCTGGGGCGGTGAGTTTGGGCGTCTGCCCATCGCGCAAAAAGGCGATCAGCCGGGACGTGATCACAATCCGCACGCCTTCACCGTCTGGATGTGCGGCGGCGGAGTCAAAGGCGGCTACCACCACGGCGAGAGCGATGAAATCGGCTTCAAAGCCGCCATCGACAAAGTCAGCGTACATGACCTTCATGCTACGATCCTCGCGGCAGCCGGACTCGATCACGAGCGGCTCACCTTCAAATTCCAAGGTCTCGATCAGCGTCTGACAGGCGTGGAGAATCCGAAGGTGGTGAAGGCGGTGTTTGCATGAGATACTTAACAGCCATGACGCGCGGCCTTTTTGTCATCCTCTTCATTTCATTGTTCACGACCTCCCTTTCGGCGGCTCCCGCCAAGGTGAAGTTCAATCGCGATGTGCGCCCGATTCTCTCGGACAAGTGCTTCTTCTGCCACGGTCCTGACCCCAAGAAGCGTGAAGCCGATCTGCGGCTGGATGAGCGCAACGCTGCCGTGGAAGCGAAGGCATTTGTCCCTGGCAAAGCCGAAGTGAGCGAGATGATCCAGCGCATCCTCTCCACGGATGCCGACGACCACATGCCTCCGGCCAAATCGAAGCTCGGCGACCTCACGGCAGATGAAATCGCCATCCTGAAGCAGTGGATCGACGAAGGGGCGGAATATGAGGCGCATTGGGCATTCATTTCGTTGAAGCCGGAGGCGACCAAGGACCAGAGCATCGACAAGATCGTCAGCACTGGTCTGGCAGAGCGCGGTTTGAAGCTTCAGCCCGAAGCGACGCCGGAAACACTCATCCGCCGCCTTAGCTTCGATCTCACCGGCCTGCCACCGACGCCGGAGGAAGTCACCGCCTTTGTCACCGAGCATCAGTTTGATCCAGCATCAAGCATCCAGCATCTAGTGACGAGGCTCCTCGCCTCACCGCAATACGGCGAACGCATGGCGGTGGACTGGCTCGACGTGGCGCGCTACGCGGACAGCTACGGCTTCCAGGTGGATCGCGAACGCGAGGTGTGGCCTTGGCGCGACTGGGTGGTGAAGGCCTTCAACGACAACCTGCCATACGACAAGTTCGTGACCTGGCAGCTTGCGGGTGATCTGCTGCCGAATGCCACGGATGAACAGATCCTCGCCACCGCGTTCAATCGCCTGCATCAGCAGGAGAACGAAGGCGGCAGCGTGGAGGAGGAATACCGCGTCGAATACGTCGCCGACCGCGTGCAGACCGTGGCGACAGCATTTCTCGGCCTGACCTTCGAGTGCTCTCGCTGTCACGATCACAAGTATGACCCGATCACGCAGAAGGACTATTACGGACTCTTTTCGATGCTGCAGAACATCGACGAAGCTGGCTTGTATTCCTTCTTCACGCCTTCACCGCCGACTCCGGCAATGATGCTGATGGATCAGCCTGCGAAGGACAAGATGGTGGCGCTCAAAGCCAAGGTGGCAGCCTTGGAGAAGCCAAACTCACCCACTCAGCCCGACCTAAGCCGCGATGAACTGGCTCACTTCACGTTTGACGAGCTGAAGGGCAACAAGCTGGCCGATTCGCTGCATGCGGCACCTCCGCCGCAGCCGAAGAAGGACGCCAAAGACAAAGGTCCACCTGATCCCGCCGCCGTGCTGAAGGGTGAGAACAAACTGGTGCCCGGCAAGATCGGCAATGCCATCCAATTCACCGGCGATGACGCGGTGGACACGCCGCTGGGCAATTTCCAGCGCCACGAGCCCTTCAGCGTGTCTCTGTGGATGCAAACACCGGATGTGAAGGACCGTGCGGTGGTGTTTCATCGCTCACAGGCCTGGACGGACGCAGCAAGCCGCGGCTACGAGCTGCTGATTGAAGAAGGAAAGCTCAAGTGGTCGCTGATTCACTTCTGGCCAGGCAATGCGATCAGCATCCGAACCAAGGAGAACATCCCGCTGAAGCAATGGCTGAATGTGTTGGTGACGTATGATGGCAGCAGCCGTGCGGATGGGTTGAAGATCTTCGTGGAAGGCAAACAAGCCGCAGTGGATGTCATCAAAGACAACCTGACGAAAACCATCGCCGGTGGCGGCCATGACAACATCAGCCTCGGCGAGCGCATGCGGGATCGCGGCTTCAAAGGCGGCCTGATTGATGACTTCCGCGTGTTTGGCCGCGATCTGACCACGGAGACGAACGCCGACCTGCAAAAGGCGCGGGCCGAGCTGTATGCTTTTCAGGATGCGCAGAAGGAGCTGATGGTCATGAAGGAGCTGCCGCAGCCCAAGAAGGCCTACGTGCTCACTCGTGGCGAGTATGACAAGCGCGGCGAAGAAGTCGGCCCCACCACTCCTGCGTCGCTGTCACCGTTTCCAAAGGGAGCGCCGAAGAACCGCCTCGGTTACGCGCAATGGCTCACCGCGCCGGATCATCCGCTCATGGCGCGGGTCACGGTGAACCGCCTGTGGCAGAGTTTGTTCGGACGCGGACTGGTGAAGACGACGGAAGACTTCGGCAGTCAGGGCGAGCGGCCGTTGTATCCCGAGCTGATCGATTACCTCGCCATGAAGTTCATTCAGAGCGGCTGGGATGTGAAGGCGCTGGTGAAGGAGATCGTCACAAGCCAGGCGTATCGTCAGAACAGCATCGCCGATGCGAAGACGATGGCGGATGATCCCGACAACCAATGGCTTGCTCGCGGTCCAAGCTTCCGGCTGCCTGCGGAGATGATTCGTGACAATGCCTTGGCTACTGCTGGCTTGATCAAGCTCACGATGGGTGGCCCGCCCGTGCATTCCTATGAGATGTCCGAAGCCTTCAAGCCCGTCACCCCAGGCGCAGGCGACACGGTCTATCGCCGCAGTCTCTACTCCAACTGGCGCCGCACCAGCCCTCCGCCCGCCATGGTCGCCTTCGATGCGCCACGACGTGCGGTGTGCATTTCGCGACGCGAACGCACCGATTCACCACTCCAAGCGCTCATTCTGCTCAACGGCGTGCAGTATGTAGAGGCGGCGCGTGTGCTCGGCGAGAAGCTGCATCTCGAAGCGAAGGGCAACCTGCCCCAGATGATCGAATCCGGCTTCCTGCGCTGCCTGAGCCGGAAACCGGATGCGAAAGAGATGCAAATCTGCACCCAGCTCTATCAGGAACAGCTCGCTCATTTCAAAGCGGTGCCGAAGGAGGCCGAAGAACTTTTCAAAACAGGGAATGCCAAGCGAGATGTCTCCGTTACGGCTCCTGAAGCGGCGGCTGCGGCGGTTCTGGCGCAGGCTTTGATGAATCATGATGCCTCTGTCGTTAAACGTTAACCGACTTCACTCGATGACCACTTCCGCCAACTTGCTTCATCGCCGCTCCTTTCTGAACCGCTTTGGTTTAGGCTTGGGCGGCATCGCTTTGAATGAAATGCTGGCCCAGGAGAGCCACGGTGCCGCTGCGGCGGTGGATCGGGGCGTTTTGGGCAGCACGCATCATTTTGCGAAGGCGAAGCGGATCATTTATCTGTTCATGTCGGGCGGGCCGTCGCATCTGGATCTGTTCGATTACAAGCCGCTGCTGAACCAGCGGAACGGCGAGCAGCTTCCTGACTCGGTGCGCGGTGGGCAGCGGTTGACGGGGATGTCGGGGAATCAGTCGTCGATTCCAATGGTGGGATCGCCGTTCAAGTTCACGCAGCATGGGCAGGCGGGTGGATGGTTCAGCGAGTTGCTGCCGCACACAGCGAGCATCGCGGACGACATCTGCGTGGCGCGGTCGATGTTCACAGAGTCGATCAATCACGGGCCGGGAGTGACGTTTTTCCAGACGGGATCGCAGATCGCGGGGCGGCCGAGTTTTGGCTCGTGGCTGAGTTATGGGCTTGGTGCGGAGAATGCGAATCTGCCGTCTTTCACGGTGCTGATCACGAAGGGTAAGGGTGGGCAGCCGCTGGGATCGCACCTGTGGGGCAGCGGTTTCTTGCCGACGAGACATCAGGGCGTGCTGTTCCGTGCGGCGAAGGACCCGGTGCTGTATCTCGGCAATCCGGCGGGCGTGAGCGCTGACAGCCGCAGACTGATGCTAGATCGCCTCAAGGAACTGAATGAGCATCAGTTTGCCGGAACGCCGGACGCGGAGATTCAGAATCGCATCGACCACTATGAAATGGCCTTCCGCATGCAGACGAGCATTCCCGAAGTGACGGATCTGAGCGATGAGCCGCAGCATGTGCTCGACAGCTACGGGCCGGATGTGAAGACGCCGGGCACTTTTGCCGCGAACTGCCTGCAAGCGCGTCGTCTGGCGGAAAAAGGCGTGCGTTTCATCCAACTCTACCATCAGGACTGGGATCATCACGGCGGTCTGCCCGGTGCGCTGCCGAAGTTGTGCAAGGAAACCGACCAGCCAGCCGCAGCACTGGTCAAAGACCTCAAACAGCGCGGTTTGCTGGATGATACACTCGTCGTCTGGGGCGGCGAGTTTGGCCGCACGGCCTATTGCCAGGGCAAGATCAGCACGAACTTTGGCCGAGATCATCATCCTCGCTGTTTCAGCGCGTGGTTCGCGGGCGGCGGCATCAAGGCAGGGTCGGTGTATGGCGAGACGGACGATTTCGGCTACAACACGGTCAAGGACGGCCTGCACATCCACGATTTCCACGCCACGCTGATGCACCTGCTCGGCATCGACCACGAACGGCTGACGTACAAGTTCCAGGGACGCCGCTACCGGCTCACGGATGTGCATGGGCATCTGGTGAAGGGCATCGTGGCGTAGGGCGAGCGTCCCGCTTGCCCAAACTGCAACCGGGACGGTTGCACTACGCACCAACCGCGTGTTCATTCGCGGCTCATGAGCCAAGCCAGAACCGCCAAGCAGCACCGCAAAACCGCCGAGACGGACATTGAGATCGAACTCAATGTCGATGGGAGCGGCAAATCGCAGATCGACACAGGAGTGCCGTTCTTCGACCACATGCTGACTCTGTTCACGAAGCACGGCCTTTTTGACCTCAAGGTGAAGGTCGTGGGCGACATTGAAGTCGATTACCATCACACGGTCGAGGACACCGGCATCGTGCTAGGCAACTGCTTCCGCGAAGCCTTGGGCAACAAGGCTGGCATCGTGCGCTACGGCTTCTGGCTTCTTCCCATGGATGAAACGCTCGCCGAAGTCGCGCTCGACCTCAGCGGACGCTCCTTCCTCAGCTATCACGCGCCTGAGAACGTCGAAGCCATTGGCGGAGTGAACCGCTTCAGCTACCAGCTCGTGGAGGAATTCCTGCGCGCCTTCGCTTCGAGCCTACTGGCGACGCTTCACGTCGAAATCCGTCGCGGACGCGACGCGCATCACATGGCGGAAGCAATCTTCAAAGGTCTCGCACGCGCGCTGGATGCGGCCACCAAGCACGATCCGCGCGTCACCGGCATCCCCAGCACAAAAGACGTTCTGTGATGAAACTCGGCGTGCTGGATTATGGCGCGGGGAACCTGCGCAGCGTGTTGAATGCCTTCGAGGCCATCGGAGCGCATGCGAATCTCGTCACGAAGCCGGAGGACTTCGACGGCATTGATGTGCTCGTGTTTCCGGGTCAGGGCGCGTTCGGGGATTCCGTGCGCATTCTGAAGGAAACCGGGCTGTGGGAGCCGCTGCGGGCCTGGTTGAAAGCGGAGAAGCCGTATCTCGGCATCTGTCTCGGCTACCAGCTCCTGTTTGAAAGCAGCGAAGAATGCCCCGGTGTCGAAGGTTTGTCCGCAGTGGCTGGCAAAGTGCGCAAATTCGATGCGGCGAGCGGTTTGAAGATCCCGCACATGGGCTGGAACGTCGCGCAGTGGGAAACGAGCCAGTCAGCGGTTTGGAGCGGGCTGCCGAACCCGACTTACATCTATTTCGTTCACTCCTATTACCCCGAGGTGCAGGATGAATCGCTGGCTCTGTGCCGCACGGATTACGGCGTGAGCTTCATCAGCGGCATCGCGAAGAAGAACCTCGTCGCGGTGCAGTTTCACCCGGAAAAGAGCCAGGAGGCGGGCCTCACCCTGCTGCGCAATGCGCTGAAGGTTTTGGAAGAGTCGCGAGCGTAACTGCAAGCGGGAGTTTCTTGCATGCCTCCGGCATGCGCCCTTGAGAGAAGGCGTTTCTCCATTCGATCCGGGGGTGGTCGCTCGTTCCTTGCTCAACCCCCGGCTACCTTCTTTGATCCCTCCGGGATCAAACTGATTGAACAGCTTTGACCGCGTCTTTGAGGATGGAGCTTTGAAGTTTCGCCATCTCGCGTGCTTCGTCTGTTTCATGATCGTCCCAGCCGGCGAGGTGAAGCAGGCCGTGAACGAGGTAGAGTGCGACTTCGTGATCAACTGATTGACCGTGATCGAGGCCTTGGCGCTGCGCGGTATCGGCACTGATGAGGATCTCGCCGTGGTGAAAGGTGATGACGTCGGTGGGCGTGGGATCATCGAGGAAATCGCCATGCACGCGAGCGATGTCGGCATCATCGACGATGGTGATCTCGATCTCGGGAAGTGATGCGAGCGGTGCGTCGGATGATTTGAGAGCCGCGAGGCAGCCGGGCAACGCGGCTTTGCCGATGCGTCGAAGCCAGGGCAGCGGGATGACGTGCGCCTTCTGACGGTTGTAGATGCAAAGCTTCGGGAGCGGCATCAGGCGGCGGAAGCAGGAGGCGATTTACGGCTGCGGCTCTTTTTGACCGTGGACTCGGCGGCAGACCCGGCGAAAGAGGCCTCCACGATTTTGTTGGATGCGGCAGAAGGAGTTTCGTCATCCCCGGCCAGGAGAGGTTTGGACTCATCACGCACAGGTGCCTGAGGCTTGGATTCGACGGCCTTCTGATATTTGATGCGGCCATGCATCATGCTGAGCAGGGTTTTGGCAAAGCTGGCCTTGATCCTGGCAAGCTCAGCGATGGTGAGATCGCATTCATCAAGCTGCCCATCCACCATGCGGGCCTGCACAATTTCATCGATCATCGTCTCGATGCGCGAGGCATTCGGCTTTTCAAGCGTGCGTGAGGCGCTCTCGACGGCGTCGGCAAGCGAGATGATGGCGGATTCCTTGTATTGCGGCCTCGGGCCGGGATAACGGAAGGTTTCCTCGCTGACCTGCGGCACGTCATCTTCCTTGGCCTTGGACTGCCTGACCAGACGTTCCATCTCCGCCTTTTGATCGAGCGCCTGACGGTAGAAAAACCACGCGAGCGAGGTTCCGTGATGCTGCTCGATCACGTCGATGATGCGTGAGTTGAGGTTGTGCTTGATGGCGAGATCGACGCCATCTTTGACGTGGGCGATGATGACGAGGGCGCTCATGCGCGGCGTGAGATCCTCGTGCGGATTGGCCGAGGGATCCATGTTCTCGATGAAGTACTCCGGCTTGCTGAGCTTGCCGATGTCATGGAAGTAGGAGCACACACGGCACATGCCAGCACTGGCACCGATGTTTTCGGCGGCGGCCTCTGACAGGTTCGCAACGACGAGGCTGTGATGGTAGGTGCCGGGAGCTTCGATGCTGAGCCGACGCATGAGCGGATGGTTCAAATCCGCGAGTTCGAGCCAGGAAACATCGGTGGTGACTCCGAACACGCTTTCCAGCACGGGGAGGAGTCCACCAACAGCCATGCCGGTGACAATGCCTATCACCAAGGGAAGACCGACCATGCGTCCGATTTTTTCCTCCATGATGACGCCAGCAGCCTCATGCAGCAGCAGCGAATAGGCCATTGCCACGACACCCACGTAGAGACCTGCCATGAACAGACGATTGCGCCGACGAACGCGTTTGGTCAGCAGAACGCCGGTAAAACCGATGATGACCGAGGTGGCCATGTAGGTCGGCGCTGAGACCGACACGCAGACCAAAACTCCCAACAGCGTGGCATAGATGGCCCCAAAGAGTCCGATGCGGCGGCCCAGGATGACTGAGAGCACGAGCGGCCCGAAGGCATGTGGCAGAACGACGGCCTTGAGCGTCTTGCCCCAGCTTTGCCCCGAGGACATGTCGAGCGTGAAAACGATCAAGGCGAGGTGGGTGAAAATCGTCCCCAGAACGAGCAGCAAGACGCCATTGTCACTGATTTCCTGCCGCAACACCACACGCTCGTGCGCCACCAATGCAAAGCCGATAGCGGCTGCATAAAGCGCATGCAGCCACGTGAGGGCAGGCAAGCCATCCTCGACACGGGTGCCAAGGCGCATCAGCACGACGACGCCGATGAAGAACAGCACATAGACACCGACGGTGCCAGCCGGATGGGTCCGCATCTCGTCAAAGAGATCGCCTTCCTGGTGCTTCCGGCGAGTTTTACCGCAGGAAAGCCCTTCGCGTTGCAGACGGGCACGACGAATGGACTCAAACATGATTCGGGAAGGGAGATGGTTCGGAAGCTATCATACATCGGGGGTCGGACAAGAATCTTTCCCCTCCCCTTCGGGTTCTTTGAGCCGTTGTGGCTCAGTTTTCCGGGTTCGGCCTGTCTGATAGGCCTCAATGATGCGCTGTACGACCGGCAGGCGGACGATGTCCTTCGGGGCAAAGTTCACAAAACGCACGCCTTCCACGTCTTGGAGCAGTTCCACGGCCTCCCGCAAACCGGACTTCACATGACGGCGGAGGTCCACCTGTGATGGATCACCCGTGACCACGCAGCGGGCTCCCTCCCCGAGGCGGGTCAGGAACATGAGCATCTGCTCGGTGGTCGTGTTTTGAGCCTCATCGAGGATGATGAAGGCGTTTTTGAGCGTTCGGCCGCGCATGTAGGCCAGAGGGGCGATCTCGATGCTGCCGCGCTCGATGAGACGCTCCGCCTCCTCCGGCTCCAGCATGTCGTAAAGCGCGTCATAGAGCGGGCGCAGGTAGGGGAAGATTTTTTCCTTCAAATCCCCGGGCAAAAAGCCCAGCGCCTCACCAGCTTCGACAGCAGGACGTGTTAGAACGAGCCGCTGAACCACCTTTTCCTTCAGCCAATGCAATCCCTGCGCCATCGCCAGGTAGGTCTTGCCTGTGCCAGCCGGCCCGACGCCGAAAACGACCTCGCTCTCACGCATGGCCTGCACGTAGGCGATCTGGCCGCGTGTCTTCGCCAGAACGGCGGGACGTTTGGTGGAGCCGAGCAGTTTCAACTGCATGATGGCCTCAGCAGGCGCATCGCCGGTCTCACGCTGCACGCTTTCGGTGACGAGACGCACCATGCCGGTGGAGATTTCACCGCCCTGTCGGCGCACACGCTCGAGCTGCACAAAGACTTCACGTGCCGAGGCGACTCCGGCGTCCTCACCTTCAATCCGCACCCAGCCCTCGCGGCTGATCACGTTCACGCCAAACGTCTCTCCCACCAGCCGCAGACTGCCGAGGTCATTGCCAATCAGCTTGTGGAGAAACTGCGGCGTCTCGTAAGTGAGCGTTTCGACGGGCATCAGCGGTAGCCATATGCCAGCGCCCAGAGCACGCTTGGCTCCTTCTTCGACTTCAACTCGAAGACAATTTTATACGTTCCGGTCTTGGGCGGATTCACCCGCACGCTCATGAAGAACTTGTCAGCGGTCGGCTTGATCTGCACCGGCTGGTTCTTTTCATCGAACACTTTCATGTCCAGCGTCACTCCTTCCTGGCTCGTGCCGAGCCAAAAGGCGTATTCGTTGCCCTTGAAAAGCTGGTGCGTGATCATGAGCTTCTGACCGCTCTTGACCTCACCGTTCCAATAGTCTTCACGCACAATGAAGCCCTCCTCCACAAACGGCGTGGCGGCCTCCATCGCAAAATCATGCGATTCATCCACCGTCGCGTGTACCAAGGTGGCGACCGCCATCAATAGCGCTGCACTGACCATCCTGCCGAACCGTTTCCATGGACGCTTCATTGTCATGTTTCCTCCAGAGGTTGGCACAAATTATTTCTTGGCGAGGATTTCAACCAGCAGGGAGTCGCAGGTCTTGCCGATGTCAGACACGGCATCCTTTGAGAAACCGTCCACCGCGCCCTCCATTTGTTGTAGCACTGAGCCGAGGCCCTTCAGGATGGATCTTACCACATCGTGCTCACGGGTTCCGGCCGGCATCTTCGCGATCGAACTCAGGAAATGTTCCACCAGCATCGGTTGATTGAGCAATTCAGCGCGATCAGCGGAAAAACTCTTCTTAACCACCGAAGTGACCGAGGCCGTGCCACGCAACCAGCCACCCAAGCTCACGCACTGTGAGAGATCGACATCCTTCATCTGCTCCATCGTGTCGCGCACCGTCTTCTGTGTCTGGTCAAACTCCTTGCGGATCGCGCTCCAGTTGGCCTTGTCGGCAGCATCCAGAATGCTCTGGGCGTGTGGCAGCACCGATTTGCTCAGACCGAGGCTCTTGGCGAGGGAGATTACATCACGGCCGATGTCCTTCACTGCCTCCTTGTCCTCCGCCTGCACGGCCACAAAACCTTCCGCAACGGTGTAGCCAAACAGCAAGGAGAGCTTCGTGCGGTCGCTGGTGGTGGGCAGATCTTCCTTGCGCAGCTCAGCACGCCAGTTGGGTTCGCCAAGCTTGTCGAGCACGGAAAAGACCTCGCTCGGCACCGGCACGACCACGTCATCGACAACCTTGCCCGGGAAGGCCAAAGGATCAAAATTCTCCACTCCTTTGGTGCCTTGTGGCGCAGCAGAGAGGTTCAGGCTTCCGAGAAGCATCAATCCCGCCGTGAGGGCGGAGCGCGAGAAATGGGGACGAATCATGGCAATGAGGGCAGGTTTATCAGCAGATTGTTACGGAGTGAATCAAACCGCAGATGCCCCAAGTCGCAACTGGTTTGACCGGCGAGTGCGACACAAGGCGCAATCCACGCTCTGACAGGCGCAGCTATGGCAGGCGTGGCAGCACCTCGACCACATCCGCCAGTACGCGGCCGCTGCCGTGGCGCAGCTCGTTGCAGCGGCCAAACAGCATCTGCCCGCTCGTCGCGCCGAGGAGGTCGGCGAGTCGCTGATCCACGGAAATGCGGAAATAACCGCGCGGGTGGCTGGAATGCGGCACTTCGTAACGCTCCAAGATCGCTCCGAACGGCACATGGCCTTCAAGGACGAGTTTTTGGGCCTCTTCGGGCAAAAAATCGAGATGAATGCCGATGGCACCAAATTCCACGGGCTTGCCATCGCTGTGGCGGTGCAGAACAGAGGCGCGAACGAGATAATTGCCGATACGAGCACGGGCGGCCACGTCGAGGTCGATATCGCAGCCGTGGAACTCGCGCAGACGAGGCGTCATGTCCTTCTCATGCACCAGCAGGCTGCGCTCCTGCTCCGCCAGCGCGTCCGGCTCGACAAACGTCACACGCGGTCGCGTGCTGCCGATGCCGTAAAAGAAGATCAGGGGAGCCAGGATGTCCTCGTCGGGACGTGCGGCATCGACATCAGGTATAGCGCGCATACTGGCGGTGCTGGGGCAGGAAAAAGTCGTGCAGCAGGCGGTCCACCTGAAGCAATCCATCGCGTGTGAGCGTGATGCCCTCGGCATCGAGCGTGGCAAAGCCTTCTTTCGCGAGATAGTCGAGCTGCGGTCCGAAGTGCTGGCGCGGATCTTCGCCGAACTTCTTGATGTAATAGTCGAACTCGCTGCGGCCGAGCTTGAGCTTGAGAATGAACTCGCGCACGAAGCGGTCTTCGGCCGTGGTTTGATAGGCGCGGTAAATCGGCCGCTGACCGGCATCAAGCGCCTGCATGTACGGGCCGACATCCGACTGATTTTGGTAATGCACGCCGCCCAGATGGCCGAACGATGCCACGCCACAGCTCAGCAAATCGGCACCTTCCCACAAAGCATCGCGATAGACGAATTTGATGCGCTGAGGGTCTTTCACCACGGTGTAGGCGCTGGTGACGGTGTAACCAGCCTTCTGAAACTCGTCGAACGCGTAGCTGACCCAGTCACGCTTTGTCGGCCAGTCGGCCACGGGCGCAGTCACTTTGCCCTCAGCTTTCATCTGCTGGTACATGGTGGTGTTGTAGGGCACCTCCATCTGATAAATCGTGACCGCATCCGGCTGCATGGCGACGGCCTTGGCCACGGTGTCCTTCCAGTTCGCATGCGTCTCGTTCATCATGCCAGCGATGAGGTCGATGTTGATGTGCTCAAAGCCCAGCGTGCGGGCAAAACGGTAGGATTTTTCGATCTCGCCACTGCGGTGCGCACGACCGTTCGTTTCAAGAATGTGGTCGTCAAAGTTTTCCACGCCGAGGCTCAGGCGCGTGACACCGATCTCGCGAATGCCAGTGAGCTTGACCTCGTTCAGCGTGCCGGGTTCCGCCTCGAAGGCCACCTCCGCCGCACCTTCCCACGACACGAGGTCTTTCATGCGGTTCGTGAGGTCTTTGAGCTGCGGCACCGAGAGATAACTCGGCGTGCCGCCGCCGAAGTACACGAAGTGCGCCTTGCGGCCCTTCAGATAGGGCTGGCTGGCAAAGGTCGCCATCTCACGCATGCCAGCGTCAATGTAGGCCTTGACCTCCTGGGCATTTTTATCGGTATAAACCTTGAAGTAACAAAAGTGGCAGCGCTTGCGGCAGAACGGGATGTGAAAGTAAACGCCAAGCGGAATGTCGGATGGCGCAGGACGTTGCAGCACTTCATCGACGAGTGAAACCTGATCAGGCTTCCAGAATGAGAAGGGCGGGTAGTTTGAGACGAAGTAATTGCCGGCCTCGGTCTGTTCGAGCTTCTTCGGCGCGTTGACCTCGGTCACGGCCGAAGCCAACGGGGAATCGAGAGAGGTTTGCATGATTGGGGGTAATTGGGATACGACTGTGCCAGTCTAGTTCTAGAACCAAAGTTGCAAAGCAAAGCCTCGAACGACTTTGCTATTTCCCGTGGGCCAGCACCACGCGGAAGCCGATCGTGTTCCGCCGAGTCTCCGGCGGCACGGGCATGCGGGCCGAGGCCAGCAGCTCCTCCTGCGAGGCGGTACGCCAGTTACCACCACGCATCGTGCCCAGCACTGGTTTGGGAAGCTCGCCGGGTTTTGCGGCAGGAACCGGCTCGTAGTCCGTCTCCACCCATTCGGAAACATTGCCGGCAAGACCCGAAATGCCGCGCTCATTCGGCTGCAGGGCCGTCACGGGCGCCAGAAACGGAAATTTGTCCTCGTAACCAGCGATGGCGCTGTCGAGGCTGGCTTTGCGCGCGGCATTCATGTCCGCGAGATTGTCCACGCCCGAGGGCGGTGGCCAGTCGAAGCCCCAGGAATAAATGCCACGGATGCGTCCGTTGCGATCTTCAGGTGTAGTGCCGCGTTCGAGCGGCAGGCCGACCGCGCGACTCCATTCCTCATCCGTCGGCAGACGATACACATCCTTGGGAGCAATCAGACCGGCGTTGCGTTCGCGCTCGGTAAGCCAGGCACAAAACGCCCGCGCTTCATTGCGATCCACCCCAGCCACAGGCAGCGAGCCGCCTTTGCCGCTGTCTTCCACCCGACCAGGGCGACGAGCCTGTGCAGCCTTGGAGTATTCGATGAAATCGCGATGCCGTGTCTCCCAGGCGGAGATCATCACATCTCCTAGCGGCACAAAATTCATGCCCAGACTGTTTGCCTTCCATTGTCGGCCAAAGGTCACCGCCTTGCGTGTCTGCATGTCGGCAAACAGTTCCGCCTGCTCACCTTCCTTCACCTCTCCTTCGAGAACCACGTCGGCGAAGCCTTCTTCCCGCAGTTCAAACTCCACCGGACCCGTGCGCACACGCGGCAGTTCCAGCGGTGTCTCACCCAGAAACTGCTCGTGCTGAAACACCCGCACCTTCTCCGGCTGGCTGCGCACGATTACACTGCCGTAGGTCTGGCGTTCCACGCGCAGCAGAAACGCACGCCAGTTTTTCTCTTCGTCAGGACTCGTATCAGCCTCGCGGCCATCAGGCATTTCATCCGCCGCAGGCAGGCCGCTCTCGACAAAGTAGAACGGCTCTACCTCGTAATGATGTTCCTGGCTCAAAAACGCCTCGCTGCGGTCACGATCCGTCAGCCAGTAGCGAAACGCCTCCGCATCGCCATCAGGCACGACGACGAGATATGCCGTCTCCTTGCCTTGCTGAAACCGCACCACCTTGCCTTCGAACGAACGACCTGTGGCCTCCAGGAAGCGGCGGAAAAACTTCATCTCCACCGGATCGGCGCTGACATGCCCGCCCTGCCCCGGTTTGAATGCCATGCCCAGGCTGTTCATCCAGCGCTCACCTTTCTGTGGCAAACGCGACGGCTCCATTTTCAAATCAAACACCGCCGGCTTTCGATCTGACGCGATGTGCTCGATCTCGATCTGCTTGTGCCCCGGAAGGCGCAGTTGATAGATCACCGGCACGCCCTCGGCGGGGTTCAGTTCCAGTGGCGTCACGCCGAGTTGCTCCTCACCGGCAAACACCACCACGTCTGGCGGCGTTGTCACGATCTTGAGCCGCGGCACGCTGTTGTTCATCGCCATCAGTGCCCGGGCGCGGTGGTTCTGTGCCAGCCACATGCCAAAGCCCACCGCCAGCATCAACGCCGCTGAACCAGCCGCGATCCACGTCCACATCAGACGACGTGACGATGGCAACGGCTCGCCACGCAGAGCCAGCGCCATCTCACGCGCATTGACGAAGCGCTGCTTCGCCTTCGGCGCGCAGGCCGTGCAAATTGCATCCTGCAATCTGCGCCACACCTCCAAATCGGCTCCTGATTCCGTGCATGACGGCAAATCAGGAAAATCCAGCCGGTCCTTCCCCGTACTCGCTTCATACAGTACCATGCCCAGCGAAAAAATATCCGACGCCGCCGTTCCCGGCCCCTCGGGAGCCACAAAGCCTTCCGTACCCACGAAACTGCGCTGCCCCAGCAACGCCACCAGCCCGATGTCCGCCAGCCGGCAGATGCCGTCGATGAAAATCAAATTCGACGGCTTCACGTCGCGATGAATGAGCTGATTGCGGTGCAAATAATCGAGCCCCTCCGCAATCGTCGCTCCCAGCTTGATGCATTGCTCTGCGGACACGCATTTGTCCTTCCGCATCTGCAAACCCAGCGTGTGGGGCTTGTACGTCTCCGCGTCGATGTCACGTCCGCGTTCCAGATCATCCGCCAGCTCCATCACGTAATAGTAGAAGCCATCATGATCGTTGCGCCCGACTTGCAGGATCGGCACCAGCGCCTCATGGCGGCGTGAGATCGGCTCGAAGCGTTTGATCGCTTCAAACTCACGCTCAAACGAGTCCGGCCGGTCGTAATCCTCCCGCCACACCACTTTCACCGCGCGCAGCACGCCCGTCACACTCCGCGCCAGCCACACCTCCCCAAACGCCCCCCGCCCGATGAGGCGGAGCGTTTCATGATCGCGAATGTCCGGGGGCGTGCGTGACGAAGACTGCATGAAAAAGGTTGGAATAGTGGAATTACACTTCAACCCCGTCCCCTTGTCGAGTTGCGAAGTCACGAATTTCAAAAGACGCCGCTTCGTTCTTGGCTCCCTGCCCTTCGCTGCTAGCATCCGCGTCTTATGAAACGCAACCGCCTCGGCCGCACCGGCATCGTCGTCACGGACATCTGCATGGGAACCATGACCTTCGGCCTCCAGGCCGATGAGAAGACCTCCTTCGCCATCATGGACCGCGCCATCGACGCCGGGATCGACTTTTTCGACACCGCCGAGATGTATCCTGTGCCACCGAGCGCCGAACTCTTCGGCGTCACCGAGCAGATCGTCGGCAAATGGCTCAAGGGCCGCACTCGGGGCGAGCTCATCGTCGCCAGCAAAGTCACCGGCCCCGGTCATGGCTGGTTCCGTCCGCCGATTCGCGGCGGCTTCACCGCGCTGGACCGCCGCCAGATCTTCCAGGCCTGCGAGGACAGCCTGCGCCGCCTGCAAACTGATTACATCGACCTCTACCAGACGCATTGGCCCGACCACGGCATGGAGCAGGCCGAAACGCTCGGCGCACTGACCGATCTCATCGACCAGGGCAAAATCCGCGCCTGGGGCAGCAGCAATGAGACAAGCTGGGGCGTGATGAAAAACCTCTGGGAGGCCGAGAAGCACGGCCTCGCCCGCATGGCCTCCGTGCAGAACAACTTCTCCCTCATCAACCGCCGCTGCGAAAGCGAACTCGCGCAGGTCTGCCGCCAAGAAAACGTCAGCCTCCTGCCCTACTCCCCGCTCGGCGGTGGCGTGCTCTGCGGCAAATACAACGGCGGTGCTTTGCCGAAAGGCGCCCGCTTCACCGACTACATCCAGAACGGCGGCCCGCGTCAGAAACGCATGGCCGCCCGCTTCGTGAATGAGCGCAGCCTCGAAACCACGGCACGCCTCCAGCTCATCGCCGCCGACCTCGGCATCAGCGTCACCGCGCTCGCCCTCGCCTGGAGCAAGCAGCACGACTTCGTCGCCTCCACCATCGTCGGCGCCACCACCGTCGCGCAGTTTGAAGAAAGTCTCCAAGCCGCCGATCTCGTGCTCAGCGCCGAAACGCTGGCACGCATTGATGAAATCGACGCCGAGATTCCGTGTGCGATGACCGAGGATGGGTTGAGGAGGTTGTAGCAGGGAGCCTTTTCAAACCTGAGCACGGTCATTTCGATCCATGGGCCTGTTTGACTTCCTGCGCAAATCGCCCAAGCCGTCTTTAGCCACGGCGATGGGTGGTCGTTACGATGGCCGCCCTCTGCTCATCTTGCTGGAAAACTATGTCCTGAGCGCCATCGGCAATCTCGCGCCAGACAAGGAGCAGTTGGTCGCCTCGATCACGCAGAGAATCTTCGGAGGCGACGCAGACTGGCGCGTCACCCTGCGCACCACCTTGCATCTTGGCGATTCACTGGACGACTCTCTCCGGCAAATGTGGGCAGAAAACCAACAACGTGCACAGCAGTCTGGCGTCACGCTTAGCCCGGAGGAGTTTGCCCGCATGATCGCGGACCAGAACTTCACTCATCTTCTTTCAGCCGCGCCGCATTGACCTTTTCGCCCGCATGTCGTTCAACCCGCATCTCCTCTTTGGCTGCCTCTGCGCGGGTCTGATCGTGATCGCGTTCATCGTGCTGGCACGCCGCATCATCACCCTCAAACCCAGGCGGCAGCCGCCGTCTCCCGCGACGTTTGTGGACAAGCCGCACCCGGTGCTGGGAACCTACCGCGAGTTTGACGATGGCCATTGGTGGGCACGGATCACCAGCGAGCGCCTCGGGTATGAGCTGAGTTTAAGCTGCAAGGTGGCGGGACCGACGGAGGCCCAGATCGAACGCTGGCGGGAGATTGAGGCACGCTTGCCTGGGCTGCTCAGGCAGACGCCGCCACCGCCGGACGATGACGGCTGGGGCCACAAGTTCGAGCATTTCGATACCGCATCGATCCAGGCCAGCCTCGTGATCATGAATGAAAACGGCAGTTTTACCGTGATCATGGACACTCCGTATTCAGGAGATTATATGTTATCTCCCATCATGGACGTCAGTCCTGACTGGCAATGCAAAGTGGACTGGACCATCTGATCTTCTCATGGAAACGCCTCCCGCACTCTCCATCTACGCCAATCAAGCCTACGACAACGAGGGGTTTCCCATCGCCTCCCTGGGCATCATCTGGAACAGCACCTGCGTCGTGGTGTGGGTGCGCTTGGAGGAGATGGATTTGTTTTCCAAGGTGCGTGACGCGGACTGGCAAAGCCGTGGCTCCCTTCGTATCGGGCAATGTGTCGGCTCACCCGTTTTCTGGTGCTCAGATGACAAGGGAATCACCCTGCTGATCGGACCGGATGATGAATCCTGGGGCGTTTCCATGAACCTGCCATTGGCGGCGCTGGAGCAAATCTCCGCAGCGCTCCACGAGCATCGCGAATGGGTCGCCACGACCCCACGCTTCGTCAGTCCGTCACGCCAGCCTGCGAACGACCCCTCACATCGCGGAATTTGAAATCAGCCAAGCGTGTGACGTCCGTATAGATGAATGACCGCTTCACAACAAAGCATCACATTCATGAACTCACCCCTCCTTGGTCTGCGCTTGGCCGGCACCGTGTTCGGATTGATGGCACTCGCCCAACTGACGCGCTTGCTGCTGCGCACTGATATCCTTGTCGCAGGTAACACCCTGCCCTTGTGGCCCAGCGGGCTGGCCTTCCTCGCCCTGAGCGGCCTCAGCCTGTGGTTGTGGAAACTTGCCCGCAACGCCGCGAAATGAAATAGCCCCCTGCCCGCAACGCCGCCGACCCGGGGGAGGCAGAACAGTCCGAAGAAAAGATGCACGAGACTGTGTCCAGATGGCTCGGTGGTTCGTAGTCTTGCCTCAAAGGAGATTCATCCCATCATGAAAACGATTCTTTGGAAAGCGGCCATGGCCGCTGTGCTCACTCTGTGTGGCGCTTTGCAATCCAGCATCGCTGCCGACACGGCCAAGACAGAGACGAAACAACCCTCGTGGAATGTGACAGGCGAGCTGGAGGAAGCCTGCTCGTGCCATGCGCCCTGCCCCTGCTGGTTCAAATCGGTGCCTTCGCGCATGACCTGCGACGGAGCGCAGATGGTCTTCATTACCAAAGGCAGCTATGGCAAGACCTCGCTTGATGGTCTCGCAGTGGCCCAGTTCGTGCAAAGCCCGGAGGGCAAGAGCATGTTCGAGTCCTTCGGCAACTGGAACTTCGACAACGTCTATATCGACGAACGCGCGACCGAGGCGCAGCGCACCGCTCTGAAGGAGATCAGCGCGCACCTCTTCCCGCTGGCGGCTAAGAAGCGCGAGTTCAAGTTCGTGCCCATCACCCGTCAGATCCAAGGCGCGGAACACCTTGTGACCGTCGGCACGTTCGGCAGTTTCTCCGGGCATCTGATCGAGGGCGGACTCGGCGGCCCGCCGAAAGTGTCGAACCCGCCGCTGGCCGATCCCACGCACAAGGAATACCTGCAGGGCCAGGCCACCGTCATGACCTACAACGACTCCGGCCAGAAATGGAAATACGAAAACTCCAACTACATGCGCAACAAGTTCAAGGTGGACGACCGCCAGTATGCGAAGTTCGAAGCCGACATGGCCAAGAAAATGGCCGCCATGAACGCTCCGAAGAAATAAACACAGTCACTGAGAGCAACAGGAGATGCTTCGGCTCTTGATTTGATCATGGCACCGGGAATGATGCCGCAATTCACCCCCTCCAATCTTATGAAGCCGATCCAACTGCTTACCTTCCTCGTCGCTAGTGCCGTTTCACTCCAGGCAGCCACGTCGGAGGGCAAACAGAAGCTCGTTTTGATCGCCGGCAAGCCCTCGCATCCGCCGGGCATGCATGAATTCCGCGCGGGAACGATACTGCTGGAAAAGTGCCTGCAAAGCGTGCCGAATCTGATCGTGGACCGCCATGAACTGGGCTGGGTGAGTGATGAGAAGACCTTCGACAACGCAGACGCGGTGGTAATTTACGCGGACGGCGGTGGCAAGCATCCCGCTGTGGTCGATGGACATCTCGAAACGCTGCGCAAGCTGATCGCGAAGGGAGTGGGCTTCGGCTGCATGCACTACGGCGTGGAGATCGTGCCAGATCAGGCGGGCAAGGAGTTTCAGGAATGGCTGGGCGGGCACTATGAGAACGCCTATTCCTGCAATCCCATCTGGGATGCAAACTACGCGGAACTGCCCAAGCATGCGATCACGCGCGGCGTGGAGCCGTTTACGACGAAGGATGAGTGGTACTTCCACATGCGCTTCCGCCCGGCCTTCGGTCATGGGGTGAGATCAGCGAACGATGGCGCGGCTAAGTTTGCGCCGATCCTGGTGGCAACGCCAGCGGATGCGACACGTGACGGCCCTTATGTTTATCCCAAAGGCCCGTATCCGCACATCCAGGCGGAGAAAGGCAGCCCTGAGACGATGATGTGGGCCATCGAACGTGCCGACGGCGGACGCGGATTCGGCTTCACCGGTGGTCATTTCCACGACAACTGGGGCAACAACAACGTGCGCAAGGCCGTGCTGAACGCGCTACTGTGGGTAACGAAGGTCGAAGTTCCTGAGAAAGGCGTCGAATCGACCGTGACGGCGGACGATTTGAAACATAACCTCGATCCCAAAGCCGCGCCAAAACCAAAGAGCGCCGGGATCGAAATGCCACGCGTGTTTCAACGCGTGGCGATCCGTTGATCAGAGGTACTTCTTCGTGAACAGCGTGCGCTGGAAGTAGGCGAGGCGTTCCAGGATGTTTTTGAGCAGCAGTTGATGCTGGTCGATCATCGCGAACTTCGCCGGCTCGGAGAGCTTCAGTATTTCACACTGCGCATGCACCTGTTCGACGGCGATCTTGAGCTCTTTGAGCTTCCGGCTGACTTCATCGGTGATGCGTCCTTCCTGAATGGTATTGCCAAGTTTCTCCGCCTCACGCGAGAGATAGTCCACGGTGTTTGGGAGCGCGGCACTGCCGCCGATCAACGCACCGCTGTTGGTGTCAACCTTGGGACGGCCAGGCAGATTTGGGCGCTGCGGCACGACCGACTGCGGTTCCGGCGGCAGACCACCGTTGCGCGCATCGATGATGGTCGGCGTGATGAAGAGCATCAGGTTCTTGTGGTTCTTGCTGCGACTTTTGTATTTGAAGAGCCACTTCAAGCCGGGGATTTTGCTGAGGAATGGAACTCCGACCTCGCCTTCACGCTCACGAGCCTCATCCAGCCCGCCAACTGCCACGGTATAACCGGAATCGATCTCCACGGGAGCACTGTAAACACGTGACGAGGCGATGGGATAGGGATTGCCGGAAATGACCTCGGTCCCGATAATGCTGGAGACGGTGATGGCCATGTTGAGCAGAACCTTGTCGGATTGCATGCGCTTGGGCAGGATGTTCAGCACGGTGCCGATGGGCAGATAGGCCACCTGGGTGGTGGTGGTGGCGCCAACGGCACCGGCACTGGCGGTCGAGCTGGCATCGAGCACCGGCTGGTTCACGACACTGCGGATGGCGACTTCGCGGTTGCTCATGGTGACCATGCGCGGGTAGGAGGTAGTGTTGGTTTCCTCATCACGCAGGATGGCACGCAATTTCACATTCAAATCCTGCGCACTGAGAATGCTCAGGGCGGGCCAGCCGAGCGTGGCACCCACGTTGTTCAGATCCAAGGAACTGAGCAACGGGGCCAGATCCGTGCGGAAGCCGCCAGTCGTGGGAACGGAGTTGTATTCCACCTTAAGTGTCTGCTCTCCAGTGGTGGCATCGGTTTCCACTTCGGTTTTGTCCACCTGGCGAAAGTTGCCATTTTCAAAGGTGCCTGACCAATCGATGCCGAATTCACGTTTCGGGTCACGAGAGGTTTCGATAAACTTCACTTCGATAGCGATGAGGGACTGCGGCTTGTCTGCCGCGTCAAGATAACCCTCCACCCACAGATGCTGGAGACGGGTGGCAACGATGTAGAGCGTGTTGGAATCGGATTTCCAAATCACCTTGGGTTTGCGCACGGCGCTGAGTTCATTCGAATTCATCGCGCGTGCGGCATTTTCATCCTCACTGCCGCCAAGAGCACTGGCAACACCGCCCTGACCTGCCTCAAGCTCCTCAGGAGGCAGACCAAGCAGGGCTCGAATGTCATTGATGACCTCACTACGGCGCACGGCAAAAGTCTGGCTCGCCCCCTGAAGATCGAGTCCACCGGACCCACCTCCTCCGCCACCGCCGCCACGGCTCGCGCCACCGCCGCTGCTGCTGGCAGCCGCAGAAGTCAATCCCCCGCCCGAACTGATACGTTCTACACGTTCCAGCGCATTGTGCCGGATCTCATAGGATTTACCGATGAGCTCACGATCATCAGCCGGACGAATGTACCAAATACCGTTGTCAGGAATGATGGCCAGCCCATTGGCCTTGCAGAGAGTCTCCAAAACTTGAAACGGACTGGACTTGATCGAGAACGTGATCAGTCGCCCACCATCAGCACTGTCATCAGGCAGAGAGAAGAAGGAAATGCCCGCATCCGTGGCGAGGAATCGTAGAACATCGCTGAGCATGGCTTTGGAAAAATCATACTGCTGCGGCGCGGACGAACGCAGCCTAGCTGCTTCTGCCTCATACTCCGGCGAGAGGAGGTGCATGTTACTTTGGTTGAACTGAGCACGCAGTGTGGTTCCCGACAAACTCGTCAGGGCGAAGCAGAGAATGAGCTGGAACTGTGCTGTGAAATAGCGCATATTATTATAATTATAACATTAATGGAAAAACAAATCAAATGGCATTTAACACCACAGCGTGCTGACTTTTCGTTTATGAAGAATCTCATGCTTAGTGAAGTAAACGTCAAGTTTTCATTCAAATCACTGACTTAAACAATAATTTCCATATCTTTACCTTGAATTTAGGTCTGTTTGAATATTTACTATGCCAGTTATGCTATCGAGCAGATTCACGGTTTGCGATTCAGCCTCACGCAGTTCGATCTGCCGTGCCGGCTTTTCGTTGCTCGAACTGGTCATCACAATCGCCATCATCGGGGTGATTGTTACCTTGGGCGTCTCCCTCATCACTGATGATGCCGGTTCCGCCCGCGTGGCCAAGCTCGAATCGGATGTCTCGACACTCAATCAAATGGTGGCCTTGTATGTGGCAGATGGTGGCAATCTGGCTGGCCTTACCAGTCCCCAGGCGGTCCTCGACAAAATGAAGCGCATCCGCCCGCAGTCGGAATGGCAGCGTCATGTAGGAGCTGTCTCAGGCAGGCTGTTAGATGGACGGCTGCGCGCCAAGATGACTTCGCAGCCAGACAATGACAACAATCCGAGAGTGGTCTGGAACCGAACCAAGAACCGTTTCGAATTGACCAAGGCCAGTGGAACCGCCGTTTCTGAATTCTATCTCGACGAATCCCTCGCCGGAACGGACTTCGGCACCGAAACACGGACCAAGTCGTCCGTGGCTTTCAATTCGAGCACCAAAGGCTGGATTTGGGGTGCTTCGGTTTCAGATCCGGCGGCCAATTACCTCAATCCACAACCTTTTGGTACCCCAACCCCTGCCAATGGGTTCGATCCGAACGAATCCTCCCCCACATCAGGCGACCCGCCTGCAGATGAGAGCGATGGCGGCAGCGGGGGCTCAGGCGGCGGTGGTGGAGACCCTTCCACGCCTCCCACGGTGACGAAACTGCCGCGCCCCGTCATCACTCCGGCCGGCGGCACCTTTGCCTTCGCCAGTTTTCCCAGCTCGGCCACCATCAGTCCCAACGGTGCTTTGCCTGAGGTTTCCAAGCTCATGTATCGCATCAACTCTGGTACCTGGATCGAATTCACCGGTGCTTCCATTCCGCTCACTCCAGCGATGAATCTCCAGGCGCGCAATGAAACGACGCGCCCCGCCGAATACTCCACCAGTTCCACGACCTCCCAGACCTACTACCGGCTTACCAGTAGTTTCAGCGGCACCGGCGAAGGCAACTGGGGCAACGCCATCGGTGGCACCAACCTCGTCACCACCATTCAAAACGGCAGCGAAACCTCCACCTTCAAGCACGGCAACACCAAGCTTGACCTCGGCAACGGCGAATACCTCGATGCCGGCGTCGAAAACGTACTCAGCTTCACACGCGAGGCATTCGACACCATCACGCCGAACACCTGGTTCAAGTTTGGGGAGCTGATGATGCTCAACGGCACCACGTTCTACAACAGCGAGGCCACCGGCGTCACCCTCTCCGTGAATCTGACCATGACTCAGCCGGCGTTGAATTTCACCACGCACATCGACCTCGGCCTCACCAGCACCGAAAACACGAGCGACCGCCTCGCCAGCGCCGACGTCGTGGAACTCAAAAATCCCACCACGGATGTCCGTGTCACCATCGACGGCGTCGAATACCGCCTGGAGCTTTCCTGGGTCACGCTCGATCCAGGTGCCGGCGTCGTGCAGGGAAACAAATTCCTCATTTTTGAAGGTGCCACTGCGAAGGCGGAACTGCGCGCTCGCTTCACCAGCAACCATTAACACGCCACCACCACCACCTCATGGAAGACATTCACGAACGCAGTCAGCTCGGCTACCGGATGCTTCATCTGTCGAAGGATTCCGGCGTCAGCGACTTTTACGTCACTCCGTGGGAAGCGCTCACCTACAAGCGCAACGGCAAGCTGTTCTACGACTCATTCATCTACCAGCCGGAACGCCCGCTGGAGTTCACCGCCGGCTGCATCGACTACGCCCTCCAGCTCGGCCCCCGCCGCTATCGTGTGAACCGCATGGTCACGCGTGGTCGTCCGCGCTGGGTGCTGCGACTGCTGCCCGAATGCATCCCGGACATCAGCAAGCTCATGGTGCCGCCGCCTGCCATCAAAGCTTTCCTGGAGGCAAAGAACGGTCTGTTTCTGGTCTGTGGTGCCACCGGCTCCGGTAAATCGACCACGATTGCCTCCATGATTCTCGAACGGGCCAAGCGCCGGCAGGAGCATGTGCTCACGTTCGAGGATCCCATCGAGTTCGTCTATCCTTCCGGCATTCCCTCGCTCGTCTCGCAACGTGAGATCGGCACGGATGAACTCGACTTCAACAAATCCCTGCGTGCCGCTCTTCGTCAGGCGCCCGACGTGATTCTGGTGGGAGAAATTCGTGACGGCGAGACCGCAGAGATCGCGCTACAGGCGGCGGAAACCGGCCACGTCGTCGTCGCCACACTGCACACATCCTCGGCAGCACAGACGGTGCAACGCTATCTCAAGCTCATCCCGAGCGACCGCATGGAGAACGCCATGCTCTCTTTCGCAGACTCCATCCGCGGCATTCTCTGCCAGCGCCTGCTGTTTGATGAAAACCGCGGCAAACGCTTCCCCATTCACGAACTGCTGCTCCCCTACGATTCCGTGTGCGGCATGATCCGCCGCGGTGAATTCAAAAACCTCGACCAGGAGCTCGAGGCGGGATTCACACGCGGCATGGTGAGCTTCGAGCGCTGTTTGAACATGCGCATGGCCGACGGCTGGAAGCCTTCCACCGCACGCAAGACCGGCTACACCGAACATGAGGTGTACGACTTCCTTTCCAAAGAACAACTCACTTCTATTTATGCTGTTGGATGAAATCAAATCTGTCTTGAGCTTCGCCGCTTTCAAAGCCGACCCCGACGACTCCGCAGTCCCGTGGGGAAAACGCTTTGAATCGCGCAAATCTCTTCTTATCAACGTCAGCCGCGGCTCCGTGAGCTGGCGTTCCATCAACAAACGCGGCCGGTTCGAGGAGGGCGGCATGCAGGAGGGCGAACTCGCCGACGCCGCTCCGCAGCGCGGGGATGAATGGCGTGGCATGGTGGAAGGCGGCTGGTGCTCTGTTTCCGTGAACCACCGGTTCATCATCAGCCTCGAAAACAACCTCATGCGTGGCGACAACTGTGTGAGCCTGCTGCGCACCAACCCGCGCGCCGTGCTCGGTCCCAAATATGATCGTGGCAAACGCTACGCCATCTGCCATCACCCCGAGACCACCGCGAGCCTCCTGCTCGCCGTCGAAGAGTCGCTGGTCAAAGTAACCGAGGACGTGCTCAAAACGGTCAATCTGAAGCCTGGGCGTGTCTGCTGCGGCCTGTTTTCCATGCTGGAGCATGCGATCCTGAGCATCTACCGCGCGAGTTCCGGCGGAACCCCCACGGATTTCGTCCTCATCGCCGCGTGTGAAGGTTCGCTGGCCGTTCTGGTACAGCAGGAAGGCCAGTGGCGCGACATTCGCTGCCGCAGCGGCCTCGGGCCTGAGGCGGTTGAAACCGCGTTGCAAATCATCAGCCCGCTGCTCACCAAAGTCCCGCAGGGCAGCCCGGTTTATTTCGTCGGCGACGGCCATGACAATAAATTCCGCACTGAACTGATGCTGCATCTCGAAAAGGTCGGCGCCGCCGATCTCACGCAGGATGACCTGCTCTGGACCATCATTGGCGAACATTGATCCAACCGCACCCCATGAACGAATACCTCTGCCACGATTTCAAGACGCCGCGCACCGACACCTCGCGCCGTCTGCCCTCGACCTTCCGCGCGATTCCGGTGATCTTTTACGTGGCGCTGGTCGGCAGCGCCTACGTGATGACGATGGATTACTTCAACTACAAACGTGCCCTCAAGCAGAAAACAGAAGCCGAGGAGCGCCAGAAACTCAGTGAAGCCCAGCGTGACTCCTTCAAAAACGAAATGTCGGATCTCGAATCCGAGGCCACGAAGGCGGAGAAGGTCGCCCAGTGGATGGAAGGCGCGCGCAACATCCAGCCCATCGCCGTCAAGATCGCCCGTGCCGTGCAAACGGAGACGCGCATCACCCAGGTGGCCCTCGAACGCAGTGAGCAGGTGCCTGCCAACATCGCGCTCACGATTCATCTGAACGGCTCCAAAGTGTCCAACGAACTTGCCGCCATCGAATCCGCACTCGGCCAGCTTCTCTACCGCTCCTATTCGCCGCAGCAGACCAAAAACGACGATGTCGTCGAGTACCACTCCACGCTCGTGCGCCAGACGGAATAACCTCCTCAACTTCGCCCTTCTGCCATGAACCCGAAACAACTCGCCTGCGTCTTCCTGCTGCTGATCATCGGCGCGATGACCTACACCGCGCAGATCATCCACAACACGGTGGGCACCACACGCGCCGCTGCTGAGGAAGCCGAAAACGCCGCCGTCACCGCCGAAACCGAGCGCTCCACCGCCGAGATCGAAACCGCCATGTTCAAAACGGACACCGAGGATGTGCGCCGCTTCCTGCGTTCCTGGCTGCCGGCGATTGACCGCGTGCAAACCCAGCAGGAGGCGGAACAAACCATCGAGCTGAGTCTGCGTGAACGTGGCATCAATCTCGTGCGCGAACGCAAGACCGAGTTGAAAATGGCCGCAGGGAACAAACTCATCCCAAAATCCGTCCTCACCACGCTCACCATCGAGGAAGAATATGCCAAGGTGCTCAACTGGCTGGGCGACATCGAACGCCGCCTGCCTACGGCACGCATGAAAGTGGTGCAGATCACCGGCGGCAGCACCGGACGCCAGTTGAAGATGGAGGTCTCCTTTGAAACCCCCATCTTTGATCTCGCCGCCGCAGATGCCGACAAGATCAAGGCCAAGGAGAAAGCGGCCAAGGAAAAGGACAAAGCCAAAAAATCCTAACCCATGAACCGCATTTACAGACTGATTCTGCTCTCCTGCCTGATCTGCACGATCATGGCTCCCTGCCTCCATGCCCAGGAGGCAGTCGTGGGAGAGGAAGGCGAAAAGCGTGTGCAATACCAACTGGTCCTGCCGGATGAGAAGACGCCTGAAAACGTCAAACCAGAGGAACACAATCCCTTTGAATCCGAATCCGAGGCGCAGAACCGCCTGGCGCCCGGTGACACCGAGGAAAACCGCGTTCGTGACAAGTTGTTGAAACTCCCTGTGGTGGGCACAAAGCGCATGCAGGACGGACGCATGCGCGTGCTGCTGGGAAACATCATTCTCGAAACCGGCGGTGTCGTGCCGCCCGTGCTGCCGGAACAGCTGGTGGAATTGAAAGTAAAAAACATCACCTCGCAGTACATCGAACTCGCCTGGCAGGAAAAGCGCGCCACCGGCCTGCCACCGAAGCTCATGATCATTCCGATCAACATCTCCCCCAAGGTGCGCTACCAGATGCTCGGCCAGACCGAAGAGGAAGGGCAAAACACCAAGGGGGCCAATGCCACGATGGATCTCCCTTTGCACGATCTTGAGTCCCGTCAGCAGAATGCCCCGCCAGCAACGCCTGCCGCCGAGCCGCAACCGCTGCGCGCGGAAGCCGTCCCGGAGGATCCCATTCCTGCCACCACGCCACCGCAGCCGCAGACAGTGAAAGGGCCGGTCACGCCGCCGCCCGTGCAGGCCGCTGCTCCGCAAAAACCGGTGGAGACACCGCCACCGGCCGCACCACCGCCCTCGCCCGCCGTTGAATCCGTGGTCCGCATGCTCTTCGGCAATCCAACGCCTGCGCCCAAATGAACCGTCGCGTCCATCAGCCGGGGGGCTTCACCTCCGTGGAACTCCTGCTGGTGCTCGCGCTCTCCGCCGTGGTCATCGGCGGGGCCGTCGTTTCCTACGGCACCATTGTGCGCAGTCAGCCGAGCGTCTCCTCCATCGTCACCGTGCCGCTGGGCACCGCCCGCATGCAGAATTTTTACGGTCTCTCCAGCGCCACTCTCAATACCGCCATGGCACCTCAATACGGCGCGCTGTCACAGGCGGAGGAGCTGCGCGAGCAATTCGTGACTGACACGCTCAGCGCCACCACCGTTTTCTGTCTGCCGCGCGATGGCATGAACACCTGGAGGCCGTCCATCATCGCCTACAACCCGGCGCTGCATGAAGAACTCGACACACCGCAGAAATTTCGTGTCCACATCATCACCAACGCCAGCGTGCCGGACACGTTGTACCGCGACTACCGCAATCCGCTCAATGACGGCACGGCGGTGCCGCAGAACGCCAGCATCTTCGTGCTCGGTTACAGCAAGTATGCCGGTTATCTCAAGGTGAACGCCATTTACGACATCGACATCATCCGTTTCACCGGAACCACCGAGCCGAACGGCACTTTTGCCTCGGTGAAACGCTACGCCGACTCTGCCACGAGCACCACGCCATCCACCCTCAGCTACATGGGCGGTTACGAGGTGTTTTTTTCGCCATCCGTGCCGAATCCCACCAACACCACCCAGTGGGCCAGTGATGGCTTCACGCCGCTGTTCATCACTTTCGAACGTGCCACACGTCTCGCGCTGCGGGAGACGCCCGCCACCATCGAACGCTTCAAGCGTGCCTCGGAACGCCCCTTCTATTTCATCTGGTGGCCGGATCCCGCCGCGCGCCATCTCGGCCCGGTGGCGAACACCTTTGCCACCAGCGATCCGCGCCAGGCCTACAACCAAATGGCCGGGCGCACCGCCTTCATGTTCACCGTGCCGATGTTCCCGGCCCTTTGAATCCACCTCATGCGCATCCCACGCCACTCTCATCGCAGCACACGCGGCGCCCTCATGGCAGCGGCGCTCATGCTCATGATTGTGAGCGGCATCTTTGTCTCTTCCTGGGTTACCCTCATGAGCACACGGGCCGCGCAGGTCAGTTATCTGGAGGACATCACCAAACGCCGCATCGGTGTCGAGAGCTCACGCCTCCTCAGCTGGCAGTGCATCACTGACAAGGGTTTCGAGCGCAACGGCACGATGGCCGCTGCTCAAAACACCGTTCTCGGCAGCGACATCGGCGGCTTCAACACCGTCAACGGTTGGAACAATCTCAACGTGTACACCTCCACCAGCACGGCGGGCGGCATGACCACCGTGTTTCCCTTCAACCACACCGGTCTGCGTCCAGGCGCCTCGTACCTCACCGTCGAGCAGCTTGCACGTCCCTCCTCCGGTGTCGCCGGCAACATCGACGACTACAACGCCTGGCAGTTCCTCAAAACCATGCCGCCCGTGCTCAATGGCGATGTCTTCTGCGTCTATCGCAAACCCGACAGCATCGGCACCGAACTCGACATCTACCGCAATGCCGGCTCCGGCAGCGCCGGACATAACGCCCACTGGACCGTCGAAGGCCGCACCGTCGTGCGTCATCCGCCTTCGTTCTTCGTCAGCAGCACGCCCAGCCCGTTGCAGCTTCCCTTCCGTACGAAGTCGCTCTACATCCAGTCGCATGCGGCGGCGGAGCCGCCCTCCATCCCCTACCCCGTTTATGGCACGGACATGAATGGCAATCCATTGATGCCATCCAACATGCCCGTCGTTCCCAGCACTACCGGCCCCATCGGTGGCAGCGGCGACCGCCGTCACCTCGGCTACCTCAAAGTCGTGCGCAATGACGACAACCCCGACAACTCCCTCTGGCACTTCCAGGATCGCGAGGCCGCCGCAGGCCGCACCGCCACCATCACCATCGACGTGTCCGGCGTTTTCAACTCCGCCACCGAGGCCTACTGGATCGCCGAACAGAAGAACCCCACCTACACACCGCCCGGCTGGCCTTCCGGTTACGATGACAAGCTGAAGGTGCTCTTCATCAAGCTCGACAGCGCCTATCTCAAAAACATGCGTATCTATGGCGTCGTCGATCAGATCATCTTCGTCGGTCAGAGCAACGCCGCCGCCTTTGAAAATGCGGCCTCCTTGAAGCCCGTCATCATCACCGTCATGCCCAACGGCGCCAAGGGGCGCTGGGTGCGTGACGTCCGCTTCGAGCGCGAGAACAACCGCCGCCATGTCCTCGCCTTCCAGGACGACAACGGCCGCCCCGTCGAATTCTCCTGGGTCAACAATCCCATCAGCGGCACCGAGTTCCGCTGGCGCTGCGTCCTCGTAAACGAATTCCAGAGCATCATGTTCAACATGCCCAATGCGCTGACACGCACCGTGCGCTGGATCGGTGGTGTCATGACCAACTGGACGGTCAAACGCCGTGCCGCCGGTGGCACCAATCCCAGCCGCCTTCTCTTCACCGGCGACAGCGATCCCGCCGTCCCCGCCGCCACCAACAGCGGCCCCGCCTTTGCCACCTTCCTGCCGCGTGATGCGTGGCTGGAGTCCTACTTCCTTCCCGTCGCCCCACCATGAAGAACACCCGACAGCAGAGTTTACGGTTGTTTACGATGGTTGACCGTTGTTTGCGGTGGTTTACCAAACCACCGTCAACGCCGCGCAGCGGCCTCAACCATCGTCAACAATGGTCAACCGCTCGAAGAGCGGGCTACACCCTCATCGAGGTGCTCGCCGCCGGGGCCATCATCTCCATCGGCACCACCGCCATGGTCAGCCTCTCTTCCACGCTCATGCTGCAGGAGGAGCTGGCCACCCGTGTCGCCGTCACGCGCAACTACCAAGAAAACATGGTGCGTCTCTGGCAGCTCGGTCTTTCCACCGTGCAAATCACCGCGCTCATGCCCTCCCAGGCGCAGAACGCCCTCCTTCAGCAGGCTGTCTTCGGCAGCCCCACGTTCATCGAAAGCGGCCTCACCACCATCAACGGCGTCGTCATGGAGACCGCGCTCTGCACCGCAATCGTGAACCTCTCGCAGAATCCCGCCACCGAAACCGCCGGCGCCTCCTTCACCCTCACCGCCTACCGTCCGCGTCTCATCACCGACCTCCGCACCCTGCCGCCGTGAGGCCCAAAGCAGAAAATAGAAATCAAAAAACAGAAATTCATTTCAGCTTTCAGCTTTTCAAATTTCAGCTTTTCCAACTCCCATGCTCAAAAAAGTCAAAATCACCAACGTCCACTCCGGCAAGTCCTGCGAGGCCCTCGTGGAGACGGATACCGATGAAAAAGCCCTCATTGGCGCGGGCGTCGCCCCCAACGAGACCACCACCGTCCTGTCCATCACTGGCGTCGATGAAAAACTCCACCGCCTCACCAGCCCTGGGCCCACCACCGACGACAGCGCCGCCTTCTTCTCCGGCCTCGGACGCTGCCTTGAGCGCAACATCTCGCTCACCAAGGCCCTCCTGCTCCAGACCAACCGCGTCAAATCCGCCGTTTACAAAGGCATGATCGCCGAGGTCGTCCATGCCATCTCCGTGGGCGACAAATTCAGCGACGCCATCTCCAAGTTCCCCAAGCTCTTCCCGGATGACATGCTCTCCCTCATCCTCGCCGGTGAGGAGGCCGGTCAGCTCTCCAAGGTCTGCAAGCGCATCGCCGTCTCACAAAAAAAATCCTCCAAGGTCATCAAGAAACTCAAAGGCGGCCTCATCTACCCCGCCGTCGTCATCGTGCTCGGCGTCGCCGTCGTCATCGTCATGAGTTTCACGCTCGTGCCCGCCATGGCCAAGCTCTTCAGCTCCTTCAAAACCGAGCTGCCCATGGGCACCAAGGTTCTCATCGCCCTGTCCGATCTCTTCATCCACCGGCCCTACATGGCCATCCTTCCTTTCGTCGGCCTGTACTTCTTTTTCAAGAACTGGGGCAAAATCAGCTCCCTCCGGCCCATGCAGGATCTCTTTCTCAAGATCCCCGTCGTCGGCGTCCTCGTCCGCAAATCCGCCGCCGCCACCGGCTTCCGCACCCTCTCCATGCTCACCGAGTCGAACGTGCGCCTCTCCAGCGCGCTCGACATCACCGCCCAGGCAAGCTGGCACTACCACTACAAGGAATTGTTCGTCCGCCTGCGCGAGCACATCGCCGTCGGCCGCACCTTGCATGAAGCCTTCCTCATGGAGGCCCACTGGCTCGGCCCGGACGCTCGAAATCTCTGTGGCCTCATCGAACTCGCCTCCGAAACCGGCTCCGGCACCGAAATGCTCGCCGAAATCGCCGACGACTACGAGGAGGAGCTCGACAACCTCGCCGCCACTCTCGACAAGATGATCGAACCTCTCACGATGCTCATTCTCGGCATCATGGTCGGCTTCCTCATCTACGCCATCTACGGCCCCATGTTCAGCCTCGGCGACGTCATCTTGAAGAAGAAGTAGCCCCGTTGCACCGCCACCGTCGAAGGCAGCGCGGGCATTCGCTTCGCGGCTGCGCAGCCTGTCCGCTCCTCCCTCAGCCACGTCATGCGCAGCCGTTCCTCCAGTTTGGGTTGGGGGTTTGGAATATTCACACATGGAATTTACCCTCCTATGCCGTTGCAAAGCCACATTTTTGTTGCCCAGCAACGGCATAGGAGGGTAAAACGACACCCATGAGCGCCTCAGCCCGTACTTTTCCGACAAAATCGTTGGCTATAAAGCTGCTGACAAACCTCGCAATCTGTTAACCATCCACACTGTTAGGCGGATATGGCCACCCTCGAAAAAGTATGCAGAGCTTGCGGACGCTCGCGACCCGCCTCCGAAGATTTTTGTCCCTTTTGCACCGCGCCGCCAGTTCCTTCCCCGCCTCGCAAGCGCAGCCCATCTTCTACCGTGGACACCGGTCTTGAGACTCGGTGGGGCGGAGGGCCTGATAATCCGACAGTTGAGGAGATGCGTGCAGCATTGGCCGAGTTAGATACGCCAGACATGGAGCACCCGAGCACTTGGCTTTCAGATGACGACGGCTGGACTGTGGATGTTTATGAGAGTGGCTTGGTCATCTTCACTCACCAGTCCGAGGATATTTGCGAGCGTCGGGACGTTACGCGTGACGTGGCACTTGAGCTTTGGTTACTCTTGCAGCAAGGGAAACGAGATGAGATTAGACAGAGATTATCCGCTAACCATGCGCTGCAGCGAACCCGGCCATCGCCTCGCGGTTGCAATCGAACGCCCTCGTGGGCCGGGTCGCTGAGCTTGGGTCGTTAGGCCGCTTCACACGCTATGAGCACATTCAAGAGAGGAGACTTCATCGAGCACGATGGCTTGCTAGCGGTAGTCGTCGGCACTGACGAGGATGGCGGCGCAGCGGAAGACCATCTCGCACTTTGGTATGGTGACCCACGATGCACTCGTATCTCGAAGGGCGGAGTTGGTGGTCTGCATCCCGAGGTTTGGATAGTGCCAGCAGAGTATTGCGCTCCTGCTGCGTCACCGGATGTTCTGCATTGAGTTATGACACACCAGCGGCGCTAACCATGCGCTGCAGCGAACCCGGCGCGAGTGTCGCGGTTGCAATCGTGGCGTCCCGCTCGCCGTCGCCTGATCCGGGACGTTAGGAGCCCATCAAAGCCGCCCACGCCGTCATGTGCCGTTCCCAAGTCAGCGGCAGGACGGTTTCGCGGGCGGCGGTGGAAAGCGACTGCCACGCCGTCTCGCCGAGATCGAGCGCCTCCTGGACGCGTGAGGCGAGTTCCTGCGGCTGCTGCGGGTGGTAGAGCATGAAGCCGTTTTCACCGTTGCGGATGTGATCGACGGCACCGTCCATGACGGAGACGATGCCGGGCAGGCCGCAGGCCATGCTTTGCAGCACGGTGTTGGAAAAGGCGTCGTACTGCGTGGGATGCACGAACCAGTCGGCGGACTGGTACAACTCGACGAGATTCATCGTGACGGGCACGCCACGGATTTTCGCCGCGAGACCATGGCGCTGGATGAAATCACGCTGCGCGGCATTCAGCCCCTTTCCGGCGATCCAGAGGGTGGCATCGATGCTTTTCATGGCCTCCAGCAGCGGCTCCAGGCCGCGGCGGCGGTGGCTGAGGGAGATGAACAGCAGCACGGGCTTCGCGGGATCGGTTTGCAGCTTGCGGCAGAGGATTTCGCGCGTGTTGGCGCGGTTTTCGGCCGGTTTGAAGCTCTGCGTCTCGACGGGTGGTGCCAAAACGTGGAAGCGACCGCCATCGGTGCCGTGAATGCCCTGCAACTGCGAGGCGACACGGGCGGAACTGGTGACGAACCGCAGGGTTTCCCCGCCAGTGTAGAGCCGGCGCTCCAGATGCAGCTCGTAGAGGTGCCTCACGCTGTAGCGCTGCCAGAGCGGCAGCAGATTGCCGTAGAGCCGGTGGCAGCCGGTGCCGTTGCGGTGGATGTCCTGCACGCAGGTGCGGCCAAAGCCGATGCTCAAGTCCACGCCCGCCTCCATCGCCGCACGCGGGGCGAGGCGGTTGAAATGCCACAGGCGCAGCGTGGCCGAACCACGCAGGCGCGGCAGCAGTTCCCAGCGCCCCGGCAGCGCCGCGCCGATCTGCGGCGTGGTGAGCGTGGTGATGTACGTCAGCTCATGCCCCGCCGCCACGAGACGCCTCGCGAACTCGATGAGGAAGGTCTCCACCGCAGTGCTGCGGATGATTTGCGGATGGATCAGGGCCAGCTTCATGCGGTCTTGGAGATGATTTCAAGGTCAGGAACGCGAATCGTCGCGAATGCCGCAAGCGGGCATGCTCATTCGTGAAAATTCGCGGCCATTCGTGCTCATTCGCGTTTCATCTTCTCTACCTCGTGCTCAAACAGGCGGCTGTAGCGGTCCAGGGTGAAGAAGGCCGTGGCCACGGCGATCCAGAAGCCAGGAAAGCCGTCGAGGAAGCCGAGCTTGAACACGTAGGCCCGCACAAAGCGCCACCAAGGCCGGAACAGCGTGTGCAGCAGGGACCAGCGCTTCCCTTTGCCCTGCTGCGTCTGCAAGAACACGGTGGAATACTGCACGTGCTTCACGAGGTAGTGCTCGATGTTCTTGAACGAGTAGTGCAGCAGATCACCCTGCAACGTGGTGCAGGGCCCATCGACATCGAGCCGCTCATGCACCTGCCCGCCGCCATCGGCGGCCCAGCGGCTTTTGCCCCGACGGAAGAGACGCACTTTGCGGTCGGGATACCAGTCGCCATGATGAATCCAGCGGC
Source organism: Prosthecobacter sp. (assembly GCF_034366625.1). Classification (NCBI taxonomy): domain Bacteria; kingdom Pseudomonadati; phylum Verrucomicrobiota; class Verrucomicrobiia; order Verrucomicrobiales; family Verrucomicrobiaceae; genus Prosthecobacter; species Prosthecobacter sp. The sequence goes on along the minus strand of NZ_JAXMIH010000019.1, from coordinate 79,436 downwards.
CCATGAACCAGACGAGGCGAGGCATCCACGCGCCATCGAATTTTTCGTGATCGCCATTCTCGAAGAAGCGCTGGATCGAGCCGCGCAGCTCGGGCGTGAGTTCTTCATCGCAGTCCAGCGCCAGAATCCACGGCTGCGAGCAGAATGCGAGGCAGTGATTCTTCTGCGCCGTGTAGCCCAGCCAGTCCTGATGCACGAACTTTGCGCCGAACTCCTCGGCGATCACCGCCGTGCGGTCGGTGGAGCCGGAATCGACGATTACGATCTCCTGCGCCAGATCCACCACGCTGGCGAGGCAGCGGCGGAGGTTGGCCTCCTCGTTGAGCGAGATGATGGAGATCGAAAGCGGCAGCCGGGTCATGCGGTGCGCGACTGTCGCGAATCCACCGCCGGTGCCAAGCGGGAAAGCGGCAAGAGGAGCAGAGGGCCAAGAGCAAAGCGTTACGAGTCGTTCAACGACGCGCAAAGACCAGGACGTGTCTCTTCGCTCTCCGCCCTACGCTCTTCGCTTTTACACCACCGCCAGAGACACCGCCGCATTGTGCCCGCCCATGCCGGAGGCCAGTTTGATCACCCGGTCCCCCGCAACGACCTTCAGCGCCGCTTCATTGAGCCGCAGGCCGCACGCTGGCGGCGTCAGACCTGGCAGCACCGCCGGCAGCCAGCCTTCCGCCATGCAGGCGGCCAGCAACGCCACATCAAGCAGACCGCTGGCCCCCAGCGTATGGCCGGTGTGAGGTTTCAGCGGCACAAGCGGGACATCCCTGCCCTCCAGGGCGCGCAGCAGCGCCAGCGGCTCGACCCGGGCATGATTCAGTGTGCCCGTCGCATGCGGACACAGCGCCACCACTTTGCGGCGGTCTCCTGCATTCAAAGCTGAGCGCACGCAGTCCGGTATGCCACCGCCGTCCTCAGGCATCCTGAGCATGTCGCAGGCATCGCTGTTCGCGGTGTAATGCTCAAAGCGGCACAGGCGGCGGTTGGCATCGCCACGCTCCAGCGTCACCGCCACGGCGGCCTCGCCTGGCAAAAAACCGCAGGTGGCCGCTTCCCCGGCCTTCGCACCGAGGGCAAAAGGATCATTCAGACCTGTGCTGGAAAGCAGCCCCGTATCCCGGAAATCCCGCAGCAGCTCCGACACCAGCGGCAGATCGACCGCCACCACCACCGCCCTCGGAGCCAGGCCACAAGCCACGGCCATCCAGGCCATGCCCAGCGCATCCAGCCCGGAGGAGCAGCCGTTCGAAACCATCTGCCACGGGCCGCGAATCCCCAGTTCGACGCTCACCGCCGCCGCAATCTCACTGTGCATCGTGTTGCTGGCACTGAACTTGCGCACAGGCCTGCGCCATGCATTGGAACCCAGTATTTCTCCCACGTTGCCACGGCTGCTGGCGGCAAACAGCCAGGACTCACCCACCGCCTGCTGCGTCCAGCCCGCACGCCGCACCGCCTCGCGTCCCACCTGCACTGCAGCATTGCTCGCGGCGCCATAACGCCGGCCTTTCACCAGTTCGTGTGATGGCAGCAGCCCCACAGGCAAGGAGTCAAACTCCTCCAGCCCCCGCATGCGCCCCCCCAAAGGTACCAGCCAGCCACGACGCTCACGCATCACCAGCAGACACTCCTCCACCTTCAAACCAAGCGCACAGACCGTCTCCACGGCTGTGATGAACACAGATTCCATCATGACTCGACACAGCCGCAAAACTCACGCCATGCAACCCCATCAAACAATCCCGTTACATCAAACTCACAAAAAATAAGCAAGCCAAAGATTGACACTGAACTTGATAACCAGCTATATTTTCAACCTCATGTTAAGGCAAATCATAGGACAACCCGAAGGGCAAAAGGAAGACAGGCGTTCCGAGGCATCCGCACCGGCTCCCGCAGCCGAGCGCGCACCCATTCTCTCCACCGCATCCGCTCCCGCTGCACAACCTCAACGTACTCACTCAGCTCCCGTCATGACCACCAGTAAAAACGTTCTCGCGAACGACGTCGAAATCAAAGGCTCCATCAAATTCTCCCACGACCTCATCATTGACGGCAAAATCGAAGGCGAAGTCATCTCCGACGGCAGCCTCACCGTTGGCGAAAATGCTCTCATCAAAGGCGAGGTCAAAACCCGCTCCGTCATCATTTTCGGCAAGGTCGAAGGCAACATCACCGTCGCGGAACGTTGCGAGCTCAAGAGCAACGCCATCCTCGTCGGCGACATCGCTGCGGGCACCCTTGCCATCGAAGAAGGCGCCACCTTCATGGGTCAGTCTCAGGTCGGCAAGAAGGCCGAGACGAAGCCTGCCTTCGCCGGCGGCCCAAAACCACAACCTTAACCCGCTAAAACCGAGTGTTCGGGAGGTTCTTCGGCTCGAAGTCCAGCAAACTTCCCACACCGCCTAAACACCTGATCGAAGTGGTGTGTCCGTCTTGTGGCGCGGCGCAGTATGAGCCGCGCCTCGTCGTTTACACGTTCTGCAAAAAGTGCGGCGTGCATCTCACCGTGCATAAACGCCGGGTCACTGCCTCCAGCGTCACACGCTCGGGAGCAGGCATGGCCGATGCTTGGACCACCGTGGATGCCTGGACGGGGGCGGAGGCAGCCAAACCGGAGGCATTGAAAACAGCCCCTCCCGTCAGCAAGCCTGAAGAAAAGCCGGCGCCCGCCGAAACACTTTCCCCGGCAGATGGGTTCGGGGCCTTCCTGCAAAGCCAGGGCCAGTCACCCGAATCTCCCCCTCCTTCCACAGCTCCTGCGGAAATCAACGCGAGTGGCGAACCCATGACGGCCAGCATGCGCAGGCCGCAGTCCAATTCCCCTCCTCCCACGCCCGCACCAGCACCGCACACGGCCAGCTCCCTTCAGAAGATGAAGGAACAGGGCATGTACCGGAATCAGTATTTCAAGGATGCCGAGTGCTTCGACTGCGGGCACAAGTTCAAAACCGGCCGCTCCGCCAAATCCGCCAACTGTCCCGCCTGCGGAGCTTATTTTTCTCTCGAAGACGTGGAGATCAACATGACCTCCACCCAGGTCGTCAAGACACGCGGCGATGTCCTCATCCGCAAACGCGGCCGTCTTTCCACCAGCAGCGTGCACTGCCGCGATCTCGAATGCCACGGCATCATCGAGGCCAACGTCACCTGCTCCGGCGACGCCACCTTCCGCACCACCGGCAGCATCATCGGTGAAATCCGCTGCAATCGCTTCGTCGTGGAAAAAGGCGCCGATGTCGCCTTCCTCAATGCGGTGCATGCCACGGATGTCGAAATCCAGGCGCGCGTCACCGGCACCATCTACAGCACCGGCCTCGTGCTCATCAACAGCAACGGCTCCGTCAACGGCGATGTCACCGCACGCTCCGTCTCCATCGAGCCCGGTGGTGAACTCAATGGCGCGATGAACATCGTGCGCGGCAAGTCCACGACACCAGCTCCCGCACCTGGCGCTTGATCCAGCCCTTCGCGTATGAGACGGCGCGCCATTCTCCTCGTGGTGTCACTCATCGCCTCCGGTGTGTTAATCGCATGGTTGTACTCGTTGAAACCTGTCCGCCTTGGCGCATCTCACGTCATGCAGATCATCACCCGCGATCGCCTTTCCCTGCCCTACGCTCCTCCGCCCCCGCCGGAACAATGGCAGCCTATGAACGCGGCAGATCGCCTAGCCAACGTGCGCTCTCGTCTGCTGCCCAAAGTGCATGACGAACTCGCCGCCAAACAACTCAAGCTCGGCCAGCCCGCCTTCATTCGCATTTTCAAAGAAAGCCGCGAGCTCGAACTCTGGCTCCAAACCAACGAAGGCTGGCAGCTCTTCCGCAACTACCCCATCGCCACCTTCTCCGGCACCCTCGGCCCCAAGACCCGCGAAGGCGACATGCAGGCACCCGAAGGCTTTTACTCGGTCACGAAAAGTCTGCTCAATGCCGCCAGCAGCTACCATCTCTCCTTCAACATCGGCTACCCCAACACCTACGACCTCGCGCACCAGCGCACCGGCAGCCTCATCATGGTGCATGGCAATGTCGTCAGCATCGGCTGCTTCGCCATGACCGATCCCCTCATCGAGGAAATTTACCTCATCGTCGATGCCGCGCTCAACAACTCCGAGACAGTACCCGTCCACAGCTTCCCCTTCCGCATGACCGAAGCGCGACTGAAATCCGCCGATCCCAAACACCTCGACTTCTGGCGCAATCTTCAAACCGCCCACGACCTCTTCGAGAAAGACCACCGCGTTCCCCAAATCACCGTGGCAAACGGCCGCTACACCATTCAACCGCGAACAGCGAACTGAGAACAGCGAACCCGAATGACCTCCCTCACCCTCACCGCCCCAAAAACCTTCACTTGGACCACGCTCCCCGAAGCGCATTCTCCGCAAAACGGCGAAGCCCTCGTCGCCATCCGCGCCATCGGCATCTGCGGCACGGACTTCAGCGGTTACCTCGGCAAAATGCCCTTCATCGAGTTCCCGCGCATCCTCGGTCATGAACTCGGCGTCGAAGTCCTCGCCATCGGTGAAGGCGTCACGCATCTCCACGTCGGCGACCGCTGCTCCGTCGAGCCCTACCTCAACTGCGGCACCTGTCACTCCTGCCTGCGTGGCAGCACCAACTGCTGCGAAACGCTGCAAGTCCTCGGTGTCCATTGCGATGGCGGCATGCGCGAGCGCATGATCCTCCCCGCGCACAAGCTCCATCCCTGCAACGCGCTCGACTTCGAGCAGCTCGCCCTCGTCGAAACCCTCGCCATCGGTTGCCACGCTGTGAATCGCGCCCAAGTCACCGCCTCCGACGACGTCCTCATCATCGGCGCCGGCCCCATCGGCCTCACCGTGCTCGAATTCGCCCGCGCTGCCAACGCCGCCATCACCATCCTCGAACTCAACGCCGCACGCCGCGAGTTCGTCGCGCAAAACTACCCCGGTGTGAATGTCGTCGCTTCACTGCCCGACGCACCCGCCTTCCAGATCGTCTTCGACGCCACCGGCAATCCCAACTCCATGGCCGCCACGCTGCGCTTCGCCCGCTTCACCGGCCGCATCGTCTATGTCGGCATCACCAAAGAGCCCGTCCTCATCGACGATCCCCTCTTCCACCGCCGCGAATTGTCCCTCCTCGCCAGCCGCAACGCCGTCGCCGCCGACTTCCCCCGCATCCTCGCCATGATCCAGTCCGCCCAGATCAACACCCGCCCCTGGATCAGCCACCGCTGTGAGTTCAAAGACCTCCCGTCGCAAATGGATCATTGGCTCTTGCCCGATTCGCGTGTCATCAAAGCCGTCGTCTCATTGTGATCGGCCATGCATTCACCACAGAGCACTGGAGCGACGGGTGGGCGTGTGAACCAGGGAGCAACTTTCTCTGGTAAAAAATGGGCGGTAAAAGACCAGAAAAACGGCGGTTCCCATTTTTTACCGCCAATCTTTTACCAGCCAAGTTATTCGGGAGAACACCGACAACCACAAAGCTCCTAAACTCTGATCTCTGTGAACCTCCGTGCCCTCTGTGGTTGACCCCCATCCATGTCATCCATCAAAGCCGTCGTTGCCTTGTGAGGCGGCACGCGCCACTCATTCAAAGCCGTCCGGCAAGTCCGCTCTGAGTTTACCACAGAGGACACCGAGAAACACAGAGCCTCTGCACTCTGATCTCTGTGAGCCTCGGTGCCCTCTGTGGTTGACCTGATCCGCCTTCATTCGGCCTTCGTCATTTCAGCTTTCCCAATTTCAGCTTTCAGCTTTTCCCACCATGCCCACTCTCACCGTCCAGCCCCGCGCCCGCCTCTTCCACGGTCACCTCTGGGTGTACGCCACTGAAATCCAAAAGCGCTTTGGCGATCCCAAGCCCGGTGACGTCGTTCATCTGCAAGACGTGCGTGGCAAGCCGCTCGGCAGCGCCATCTACAACCCGGTGTCCCAAATCTCCGCGCGGCTCTTCTCCTACCGCCGCCAGGATCTCGATCTCGACTTCTTCACCCGCCGCATCCAGCGCGCCATCAAGGTCCGCGAAGCCGCCGGCGTCGATCTGAATCTCTGCCGCCTCGTCTGGAGCGAGTCCGACGGCCTCCCCGGCGTCATCATCGACCGCTACGGCGACTTCCTCGTGCTGCAAACGCTCACCCTCGCGATGGATCTGCGCAAAGACCTCATCATCCAGGCCCTCAACGACATCTTAAAGCCACGCGGCATCGTCGAGCGCAACGAAGGCGCCGTGCGCAAGGCCGAAGGCATGGAACTCATCAAAGGCGTCATCAGCGGCGAGTCGCCCGCGCCCTTCGTTGTCCGTTATCAGGGCAGCGCCTTCCACGCCGACCTCCTCGAAGGCCAGAAGACCGGCCTCTACCTCGATCAGCTCGACAACTACCAGCTCGTCGCCGCTTTGGCCAAAGGCCGCCGCGTGCTCGACTGCTTCTCCAATCAGGGCGGCTTCGCCCAGGCCTGCGCCCTCGCCGGAGCCAGCGAAGTCACCGCCGTGGACATCAGCGACAGCGCCACCGCCGTCGCCAAAGAAAACGCCGCCATCTCCGGCACGAAGATTGAATGCATCGCCGAAAACTGCTTCGACTTCCTCAAGCGCAACGAAGCCGCCGATGCCCGCTACGACCTCATCATCCTCGATCCGCCCTCCTTCACCAAAACCAAAAGCTCCGTGCGCGATGCGCTCCGTGGCTACAAGGAGATCCACCTCCGCGCCATGAAGATGCTCGAGCCCGGCGGCATCTTCGCCACCTTCACCTGCTCCCATCATGTGAGCGCCGAGGAATTCCACAGCAGCATCACCGACGCCGCCGTCGATGCCAAAAAAACTCTCCGCCGCGTCACCACCTACACCCAGCGCCCCGACCACCCCATCCTCGCCACCATCCCCGAAACCGAATACCTCCGCGGCTACGCGTATGAGGTGGTGGCTTCGTGGTGAGGCGTTCGTAGTTCGGGCTTCAGCCCGTTACTGCGCCAGATCGAATATCGATTCATGAACTTCTTCACCCACAGCAGATGACTGAGTTCCTTGACGCATTTCCTATACTTACTGAAGAACTCCTCGGTCAGTTCAAGGGGCGGTGCGTAGTTTGCCGAATGCCTGCATATATCGGCGGACATATGGTCGCAGGCGAGATGGTTTCTGGAGTATTCTGCACACGTTGCGGCAATTACTCAATTCCTTGGCATATTTCGATTGATGCAAGATGGCGTAAATTATGCCCGCTCCAAATTGCCAATATTTCCGGGTACATTCGTGAGAACCGAGGTTTGAAAATCGAATCCGAGATGGATATTGATTTTCTTTCCCAACTCTCGACTCCGACAGTTGCCGACAAAGCGCATAAGCTCCTTGCGACATTCGCTCGGAATCATCCACTTCCCGGAGCATCACTCCGACTTGATTGCGGATTCATCGACAGTCAGTCGCGGATGTACTCGGTTAATACCGCGCCTAGTTTTGAAAGTGATCCGAATGGGGATCGAGCCGCGCTGACAATGTTTCCTGCTCTCAGCGCTTCATGGTCCCAAAATGGCGCAGAACTGAGCTTCTTATTGATCGATTACCTCATACGAGGTGTCGGGTTTCTTGAATTGATGTCATCAGATCAGGATCCACGAGTTTGCTTCAAGGTCTCCGCCAAAGGGTGGGACCATTTGCAATCTTCTGGCTTGTCGAATAGCACAAGCGGGTTTGTCGCTATGTGGTTTGACGATTCAGTGAATATTGCCTGGGAACAGGCGTTCTACCCGGCAATAAAAGCAGCGGGATATGCACCACTGAGGATCGACAAAAAAGAGCATAACAACAAGATCGACGACGAAATTATGGCATCCATTCGAGGTGCTCGATTCACTGTTGCTGATTTCACTGGTGAACGAGGAGGCGTCTATTTTGAAGCGGGTTTCGCAAATGGACTTGGTAAGCCTGTGATCTGGACCGTTCGTCATGATTGGCTTGGCAAGCTTCATTTCGATACCCGTCAGTTCAACCACATCACTTGGACAGAGGACAAACTCAATGAGTTGCGCGATGCTTTAAAACTTCGCATCGAAGCAACGATTGGCAGAGGCCCACTGAGAGACTGAACGGCAAAAGCAGTCCATGACACCGCCTTCGTCGAGAGGCTAGGCCAATCTGCAACTGCGTGACAAGCAGTGCCATGCTTCGCGTTCCTCTCACTGTAGCGCAGCGAATAAACCCACGCCAAGAACGTTCGATTTGGCCGCAGAGGAGCAAAGAGGCAGAGAGGCGCGGAGTCAGAAAGAATGGCCTACGGAACACGCGGAAAGCACGGAATCAGAATCTTAACCATGGATCCCTTTCCGTGTCATTCCGTGTGTTCCGTAGGCATCCTTGTCTTGGCTTCAATGTGCCGAATCTCTCTGCCCCACTGCTCCTCTGCCTCTCTGCGGCAAATCCGAACAGGAGGAGCGCACGCCCACTTGTCACTCGGACCTCCCGAAGCTAATGCGTCAGCGCGTAGAACACGATGTTGATGCCGAGGGGATAGGCGTGCTTCTCGGAAACCTCGCGGAAGTAGTCGGCGTCGAAGGATTCCTGCTCCCAGCCGTCGCCCATGTCGTTGTTGAGGCAGATCAGCATCACCATGCGGCCACGGTCGTCATGCACCGCGCGGAAGACGGGCTGGGCGGCATCGGGGCGGATTTCGTTGCTCGTGGTGTTGCGGGTGCCCTTGTGCTTGTGCGCCCAATAGACATTGCTATGCACCTGCGGTGGGGCTGGCAGGTCGAACACGCAGTGAAAAAGGGGATGATCCGGCTTGAGCTCGGTGAAGCCGCGGTCCGGCCAGATCTTTTTGAAGGTGGCAACAAAGGCCTGCCACTCCTCCCCGCCCCAGAAGTCATCCATCAGGATGAAGCCGCCATTGAGCATGTACTCGCGCAGCACGCGTGCCTGTTCGTCACTGATGTCCATGTTGCTCGGCTCAGAAACGTAGAGGAAGGGATGATGGCGGAGCTGCCCGGCGTCGATGTCGATGATGACCGGGAACGGATTCACCTGCACCGAGGTAAGCTGATGCAGCCGCCAGGAGAAATTCAGCTCGGCCTCTGGATAGTCCGCCGTCCAGCGCAAGCCGCGACGAAAGGGGTAGCACAGCCGCGCAAAAGTGAAGACGTCCTTCGGCAGCTCCTCCGACACCTTCCACACCGGCAGATTCCGACCGTAATGCCGCCAGCCACGGAACTGGCGCGCGTCATGCGGAAACTGAACCTCCCGGCCCTTGTAAACGCCGCGACGAATCTCAGGCGCCACCTGCGAAAGGGATCTCCCCAACGCCAGCAGCCCGAGGATCAGCAGCAGCCATTTCCAAAGTTTCATCGATCTCTTCTACCCGAAGCGACGACTCAAAAGCCAACTCTTTCTGCGCCGGTTCGGGGATCGGGTACGTTGTTCACGCTTTAGCGTGCTCCGAACTCCAGCCAGACACGCTGAAGCGTGAACAACGTACAAGCCGCCTCACTCCTTCAGCCGGTTCACCGTGTAATACGCCATGCGATGCCACAGCAACGTGCCGTCCTTCGCTTTGAGCTGCGGCAGCTCAAACTCATGCACATAGCCGGTGCGGAGATTGGCGATGACCACTTCCAGCGTCAGGCCATCGTCGCTCAAGGTGGAGGAGGTGATTTGCAGCGGCTTCGCATCGAGTTCCTCGCCGCCATACTTGCTCTGGAAGGGATAGGTGTAGCTCTGGCCGGTCAGATCGCCCACGCTGGCCTTGTCCACTGGCAGGGTGAAGGTGAAGCGGAAACCGGACTTCGTGAGTTCCATCTTCTGCACCTCCAGCGGCGTCTTTTTCGTCCACACAAGCTTTTGCAGCCCGAAGGGCCGGTTGCCCTTGCTGTTCCAGCCGCGATTCGACTCGCCCACGACGAGCGATCCATCCGGCAGCGTGGTCAGCGCCAGCGCGGCGCATTGCAAACCTTCCACAAACGGAAAGCACGCGCCCTGAAACTCGCCGCCGACTTTTTCAAGGAACACGCGGTTCACACCCGACAGCACGAACTCGCCGAGAAAGAGCTGCTTCTCGAACGGGCCGAACTTGCCGCCGCTTTTGTCGCACACGATGCCCGTGCCGCTCTGGCCCATCTTCACATACGGCAGCCACACGGCGGGCGGCGTGTAGCCCTGCACCGTCTTCATCGCCTCGGCCACGGTGATGCCATCCGCCTGCTTCGCCGCGATCTTCACCGGCGATTCCGGCCGCATGGCATCGGTAATCGAGTCCGCATGCGAAAAGTAAGCGCCTTTGCGAATGTGAAACAGCGGCGTGGTCGGCATCCAGTTCCCCTGCTGGTCGGTGATGAAGATTTCGCCGTCCGCGTCCTGCCCGATGCCGCATGGACTGCGAAAACCCGCGCACCACGGCTCCATCTTGCCCTCCGGCGTCGTACGCATCACCCAGCCGCGCCAAGGCGCATGCTTTTCATCCTCGCCCGCGCCTTTCCAGCCCTTGCCCATGCCGGTATTGAGCGAGGTGTAGAGATTGCCTTCCTGGTCGAAGACCGGCCCGTAGGCGTACTCGTGGTAATTGCCCGAAACACCCCAGCCGGTGGCGGCGGTGAGGTATTCATCGGCCACGCCATCGCCATTCACATCCCGCAGCTTCGTCACCTCCGACCGCTGCGTGGCATACAGCGCGCCGTCACGCCAGGCCAGGCCCAGGATCTCATGCAGGCCGCTGGCAAACAGCTTGAAGCTAGGTTTCGCCACATTCGACGGACTCTGCGCGATCCAGATCTCTCCTTTGCGCAACGCCACCGCCAGCTTCCCATCCGGCAGGACCGCCAGACCACTCGCCTCAAAATTCACGCCCTTCGGCAACTCGTAAGTCTCGATGCGGTAGTAGTCGGATTGCTCTTGAGCGTGGCAGAACGTGGCGAGAGCCAGGAGACTCAGCATTTGCCGCAGAGGGGCAAAGAGGCGGAGAGGCAGAGCCTTCTGACAGATCTTTGCATCTCTGCTCCTCTGCCCCTCTGCGGTAAAACCGAACGTCCCTTGATTTACCATGACAGTGCCTCCTTCGTTTCCTTGCCGTTGATCTTCACGCTGCGCTCAAAGCCGTTCTTCACCGGACGCAGCGTGTCCTCAACCTGCTGGCCATCTTCGCGATACAAAAACGTCGGCACGCCGTCCTTGCCGACCTTGTAACCACCAAACACGCGTTCGCCTGTGGCGGGAGGTAACTCCTTCACTGCCGTGCCGAGCGGCTTGATCGGCGGCATCGCACGCTCCTGCCAGTTGCTCATCGCATCGAGGAAACGGCCTTTCCAAATCAATGCCCAGCGGCTCGTCTTTCCATCAAACGCCGCATTCACGCCGCTGGGGAAACCCACACCAATCGCATGCGTGCCCACGCCCTCGATGAAGCTGCGAAACACGATCACGCGCTTCGCCTTGCCCGGCTTCAACTCAAAATCCTCCGCCGACATGAGCCCTTCTGGCAGCGGCTGGCCTTCGACCTCGCGCAGGTAAGTCCAGATGCTCTCGATCTCCAGGTCGGCCTTCTTGCGGCCCACAAACATCGGCGGCATCACCGTGCCGAGCTGCGTGACCTGCGGATTGAGCAGCAGCTCTTTGAAATACTCCGGCTGGATGCGCTCCACCGTGTGCGTCAGCCGGATCACCGGCGGCCCGAGCGACTTGCGATCCTTCAATCCATGGCACGCCACGCACGCCAGTCCCTTCGCTCCCAGCAACTGCCGTCCCGCCTCCGCACGATGATGTTTCCCCAATCCACTGACATCAATCGTCACCGGCTTCTCCGCCACATCGGCCTCATTCAACCAGCCGATCATCATCTCCGTCTGCTCACGGCCAAAATTCGGCATTCGCGTGTCCATGTAAGGCCGCACGCTGCCATCCTTGCCCCACAGGATCTTCTCAAACCAGCCCCGCGTCAGTTTGCGACCGATCTTGTCCAGACTCGGCGGCAGATGCGCCAATTGCCCCAGCGATTCAGCCCCCGGATCATTCACGCCAAAAAACTGCGCCCGCGGATCCTCCGGCCCGCCCTTGCCCTCGCGATCATGACACGCGTAGCAGTTCAGGCGAGACATCTGCCAGTCCACCTTCTCCTGCGCCGTCAGCTTCGGCGCTTCCTCTTTCTGAATCGCCGCCAGCGCCAGTTTCAGCGCGCGTTTTTGCAGATCGTTCAAATCAAAGCGCGGCGTGCCGCTGGCTTGTTTTTCAGCGAGGCAGCCTTTGTCGGGCGCGAGGTCTGCCATGCGTTTTGTAGTCCCGGCTTCAGCCGGAATCCCAGAACCGGCTAAAGCCGGGACTACAGTGCCCAGAGTGTGGCAGGCCACGCAGTTCATCTGCTGGAACACCTCGCGGCCTTTCTCGATGCCTTGCGGCGGAAGCTTCAACGCCGCACGTGCCGTGGCTTTTTCCGCAATGCGACCCACATGCAGATACGCCGCGATGTCCGCCGCCTCCTGCTTGCTCAGACGCATGTCCGGCATGCGGCCTGCAGGGCGCATGGAGAGCGGATCATGCAGAAAATAAGCCAGCGCGTTCACATCGTAAGCATCCGCCAGCGCGATGGGCACCGAGCCAAGCCCAGGCTTCTCCACCTCGGCATTCGCCGCCACCTTCGGTGGTCGCACATCCAGCGCAGGCTCATGACAGGCCACGCAGCCGACTTTGTGATACAGCTCCTTGCCGCGCTCCACATCACCCGCAGGCATCTGCGGCGCGTCCCACTTGCTCGCGCTCAAGAACTCCACCAGCGCCTCTACCTTCTCTTCATCACCTTCCTCCCCGGCAAACAAGCCGGGCATCTGCGTGCCCTTCTTGCGATGCTGCGGGCTGCGAATCATCAGCCAGAGCGTGTCCGCATCCAAGCGCGAGCCCACACCACCCAGATTCGGTCCCGGCTTCGCCTTCAATCTTTCCTGCCATGACTCCGGTGCCATATGACAGGCCGTGCAATTCAATTCCGCCAGTAGCAGGAAGCCACCGCTCACCACATGCTCATCAGGATCTTGATCGAGGTAGAATTGATCGAAGTTGAAGACGTAGGCGTGGTTGATGGGTTCTGCCTGCAACGGATGAGACCGCGCTGACGACGCGTTGAGGAGAAAGGCTGCCAGCAGCAGTGCGGAATGCAGAATGACGAATGCAGAATGACGAATGAAACTCATGGGCGGCGGCACAGATTCAATGAAGCTCAGCATTCGTCATTCGGAATTCGACATTCATCATTTCACAGTCCCATCTTCGTGCGTTCGGCATCCAGCGCCTTGATCCATGGGCCAATGAAATGGCCGGAGTCATGATAAGTGCGTCCCGAATACATGTGCTGGTCGATGACGCAGGGTTCGTTCACATAAATGCCGCCGCAGATTTCGAGGTCGAATTTGCACTTGGCGACGGTGGCCATGCGCAGGCCTTTGACGATGTCGGCACGGGCGGGGATCTCAACGCCGTGGCAGACGCTGGCGCAGGGCTTCTTCTGTTCCCAGAACCACTTGGTGATGCGCAGCAGGTCGGCGTCCTCGCGGATGTATTCGGGCGCGCGGCCACCGCTGAAGAAAATGCCCACGTATTCCTCCGGCTTGATGTCCTTGAAGGCGATGTCGGCGTCGATGCTGTAGCCTTCCCACTCCTTGGTGATCGTCCAGCCGGGCTTCACTTCATGCAGCACCATCTGGTACTTCCGCTTTTCCGGCGCGGCGACGATGGGCTTGTAGCCGCTCTCGATGAGGCGGTAGAAGGGGTAGAGAGTGTCAACGGTCTCGGTGGCGTCACCGACGATGAGGAGGACTTTGGCTTCGGGCATGGGCTTGGATGGAGTGGTGGAGTTTTGGAGTGCTGATCAGAGAGAGGCGACGATGGCGTCGAGATGATTTTTCGCACGCACGATCTCGGCGGTCGTCTCCGCCACGGTGGGCATGATCGGGATGCCGCGTGGCGTGGGGTGCATGAAGATTTCGGTGGGGCCGGTGAATTGGATTTCCTTGAGCGCGGCAACGATGGGTTTGTAGTCGAGCGGTCCACGTCCGGGCATCTGCTGGAGTTCTTCTTCCTTCGGCATGACCTTGCTAAAGCCCAAACCGCGTTCCCAAGCATAAAACAGAGTCAACTTTTCGCCGATGTGCCGGACCATCGCGGCCAACAACGCCGGCTCCTGCGGCAGATGCGCGGGTGCGAGAGCGATGCCGATGCCTGCGATGTCCCGCGTGAAGTCCGCGAGCCAGTGGAGCGAGTCCGGCGTGTCGATGAGGTTGTTGACGTGATTCTCAATGCCGATCTCGACACCGTTTTCCGCCGCGAGCGCCGCATGCGGTTTCATCTTTTCCACGAAGTCCTTCACGTTCGCCTTGAGCTGCTCTGCGGGGACTTTGTATTCACCCTTGCCTCCGGTGACGATGAAACTGCCGCCGAATTTCCTCACGATGGCGATCTCCTCCGTCAGCTTGAACGGCCCGAGGTCATAGCGGGTCGTTCCACCAAAGCCGACACCGTGCTCTTTCAACATCGCCGCAAACTTGTCATGCCCCATGGCATCCATTTCCTCGCGCTGCGTGCCGTGCTTCTTCGGCCACAGCTCGATGGCCGTCGCACCGGTCTTCTTCACTTCCGGCAGGATTTCCGCCAGCGGCAGACTGCCGCACATCGACGAGGCAAGCATGTAATTCAGTTTCCACGGCGATTCCGCCGCGAAAGCAGGCACGGCTGCGACTGCGGCGATGGATTGGAGGAAACAACGGCGGTTCATGGTGGGCGAGTAAACGCCCGCCCCGCCCTCACTTCATTCAGACTTTGATTTACCGTCTTCAGGTTTTGCGGCCTCCCTAGAACGGCGATTTTCCATCAACCCGGCTTTTTCGCCTCGTAAAGCGAAGCGATGCCAAACGTGAGCGGCGTTGTGCCGGCTGATTGAAAGCCGTTGGCACAAATCAATGACTCCATGTCTTTGCCAGATGGAAAACGCTCGATGGAGCCGCACAGATACACATAAGCCTCGCGCTGGCCGGTGATCCAGCCGGCGATGCGGGGCATGATGTGCTTCAAGTAGAACAGGTAAAACTGCCGGATGCCCGGAGTGCGGGGAATGGAGAAATCGAGGACGAACAGGCTGCCGCCCGGCCGCAGCACGCGGCTCATTTCCTGCAAGGCAGCCGGCCAGGAAGCCATGTTGCGCAGGCCAAAGGCCACGGTGAGAACATCGAAGACGCCGTCTTGAAACGGCAGTGCAAGTCCGTCGGCGGCGATGAGTGACTGAAACTGCCGGGCCTGGGCTTCACGCATCATGGGCACGGAGAAGTCCGCGCCGAGCACTTTGGCCGCAGGACAGGCGGATTGAATCGACCGGGCGAGATCTCCGCTGCCGGTGGCGAGATCGAGCACGCGCCGGGGATTGAGCTGGGCGATGCGCCGCGAGGTGGTGCGCCGCCAGAGGCAGTCGATGCCAAGACTGAGCACATGGTTCGCGAGCACATAACGCGATGCGATTCCCGCAAATGCCTTCCTCACGAATCCTGCGTCCTGCATGTGGCTGAATGTATGACCGGTCACCCGTGCGGCAGGATGCCGCTGGATGGTGCTCACGAGAGGACTCGAACCTCCACGATGTTACTCACTAGAACCTGAATCTAGCGCGTCTACCAATTCCGCCACGTGAGCAAAGGAGTCGGGTTGACCGGGACGGCGAGTTTTGACCAAGGCAGGGATTTCTCAAGCGGGAAAATGAGTTTCTTCTGGCGGCGTGGCATGCTTCGGGTTAGGCGCGTGCGCATGTCCTTTCGTCTTGAGATGCTGCAGGTGGCACGGCTGGCTCCGAAACTGCTCGGTGAGTCAGCGGCCTTGGTGGAGGCGTTTTATCGTTCGCGCCTCTCGCCTGAGGGCGGTTTTTTGGACCGCAATGACAAGTCTGACCTCTACTACACTGTATTCGGGCTGGAGGGTTTGCAGGCGCTGTCGGTTGATGCCAAAACGATCCCGGACGTGCGTCCATGGTTGAAGGGTTTTGGCGACGGTGAACGGCTGGATTTTGTGCATCTGTGCTGCCTGGCCCGTTGCTGGGCGAATGCGGGCTTGGATGAGCTGCCCGTGGCATCGCGTGAGGCTTTGGCGTCACGCATCGAAACCTTTCGCTGTGCCGACGGCGGCTACCATCAAGCCCCAGGCAGGAAAAAAGGCAGTGCTTATGGCTGTCTGCTGGCCTGGGGCGCTTACCAGGATCTCGGCGGACTGCCGCCGGAGCCTTGGCGGCTGGCGGAATGCATGGGCGGACTGAGAACCCCCGACGGTGCGTGGTCCAATGAGCCGGGCATCCCCGTTGGCTCCACGACGGCCACGGCGGCCATGGTGGCGCTGCACCGGCACATGGACATGCCGCCGCCGCCGGAGGCGGTGGACTGGCTGATGCGGCAATGCCTGCCGCAAGGAGGTTTCCTGGCGCTGCCTGCGGCTCCCCTGCCCGATTTGCTCTCCTCGGCGGTGGCTTTGCACGCACTGGATGCGGTGCAGGCCGATTTTTCACGCCTCAAGGAGCCATGCCTGGATTTTGTCGATTCCCTCTGGAACGCGGCCGGAGGCTTCCACGGCAACTGGACCGATGACACGCTGGACTGCGAGTACACCTATTACGGACTGCTGGCGCTGGGGCACCTGAGTCTCTGAAAACACAAAAAAGCCCGGACATCGCTGTCCGGGCTTCTCGTTGGAACTTTCTTCGTCGGTTTAAGCGAGGGCTTCCGTGAGGATGCGGCCACCGTTGACGATGTCAATCGGACGAACGCCATCGGCCATGATACGCTTCTCACCGTTGATGCCGAGCAGACGATACATGGTCTTGGCCAGATCTTCTGGACCGACCGCGTCGCGATCAGGCTCACCGCCAAGGGCATCGGAGGCACCATGGATGTAGCCCTCTTTGACACCGCCACCGGCCATGGCAACGGAGAACACGCGCGGCCAGTGGTCACGACCATTGGTGCCGTTGATCTTCGGCGTGCGACCGAATTCGGAACTGACGATGACGAGCGTCTTCTTGAGCATGCCACGGTCCGAAAGATCGGTGATGAGGCGGGCGAAGGCCTGATCGAAGTTCGGAGCCTGACCGTCAAAAGCTCCCTTGATGTTCGAGTGGTGATCCCAGCCGCCGTAGTTGACGGAAACCATGCGCACGCCGGCTTCCACAAGGCGACGGGCCAGCAGGAAGCGCTGACCAGCGGAGTTGCGACCGTATTCGTCACGGAGTTTGTCGCTTTCCTTCGAGATATCGAAGGCTTCACGAGCCTGCGAACTGCTGATAAGACCGTAGGCAGCCTGATAGAAGCTGTCCATGGCGCTGATCGCGTCGGATTTTTCGACGGCCTTGAAGTGTTCGTCCACGGCACCCAGCAGGTTACGGCGACGGTCGAAACGCTTGTCATCCACATCTTTGGGAGTGAGCAGATCGCGAACGCTGAAGCCTTTGTCAGCAGGATCGCTGCCCAAGGCAAACGGACCAAAAGCACTGCTCATGTAACCGGTTCCTTGCTCAGGAGCGAAGACGCCCGGCACCGCCACATAAGGAGGCAGATTGTTGCGGCTGCCCTGCTCGTGCGAAATGATGGAGCCGTAGCTGGGGAACTTGATGGCCGGGCTCGGACGATAGCCGGTGAACATGTTGTGCGTGCCACGCTCATGGGCGGCCTCACCGTGGGTCATCGAACGGATGACGGTGAGCTTGTTCATGATCTTGGCGATGTTGGCAAACTTTTCGCCGACGTATTCACCAGGGATCGAAGTCTTGATCGGAGTAAACGGACCACGGTAGTCGGGCGAGGCGAAAGGCTTCGGATCCCACGACTCATGCTGTGCCATGCCGCCAGGAAGATAAATGTGGATGACCGAGTCTGCGATCGGCTTGAAAGTTTCCACTTCGGGCATCACGGCCGCAGCCTGGAGGCGCAGCATTTCAGGAAGCGTGAGGCCCAGGCCGCCGAGCATGCCGACATAGAGGAAGTCACGACGGCTGGCACCAGAGCGCAGATCAAGGTGATTGCCTTGGCAGAGAGAATGCATTTTCATAATAAGGGAGGGGTGTTGTTGCTGGAATCGTGAGGAGTTACGAGGCGGCCCGAGGGTTCTTGCAAATCTTGCGAAAAATTACACGAATCGTGACCATCGGCCATCATGGCCTTATTTGGCCACCCAGCCGGCTTGCGCGAACTGGTGGATCCAGACCTGGAAGTCCACTGGCGCGTCGGGGGGGAACTTCAGCCGCAGAATCATCGGCACAGTCGCATCACTGCTCTGCTGCAGCCAGTAATCCAGCTCCTTGGCCAGCGAACTGGCCTTGTCCGCGTAACCATAGACCACCTTGGCACCCGGTTCGGAGATGTTGCGCAGGCTGTAGCACTTCAAAACACCAGGATCTCCGAACTGGTTTTCAAAGTGCCCCGCTGGAGACACCAGCACGCGAAACAGCGTGGGCGACACCGGTTTTGACTCGAGAAAATCCGACCAGGCCATTTCACCCGCTCCGACAAAGGACTCCCAGTCCACACGCGGCCCTTCGGCGGTGTGCTCGACGGTGGCAAGACGACGACCACCGCCCTCAAACACCACCACATGCTCGCTGAAATGGGGGGGGAGTTCCGTCGCCTCGACCATGGAATCAAACACCATCGGCCCGTCGGCGTTCTTCGCGTAATAGAGGCTCATCAAAGGAGCCGCGCGCAGCTTGTTGCGCACCAGCAGCGCACGCTGCTTCCAGTCGGGCGCCTGGAGAAACTTGCCCAGCACTTCTTCGGCGGCAGCGAGTTTGGCCAGATTCTCCGTGGAGTCGCTGCGGCTAGGAAGGGCGGTGGCAGTTTTGAGTTCCTCGCTCCCTGGCGGGCGGAAGACCAGGTTGCCGGTGGTCACCGGTGGCAGAACCTCTTCCGGTGGAATCATGGGTGTCACGGCGGGAGTGTTGGCACCGCCCGCTTTGGCTTGTTCCGAACCGAAAAGCTGTTTCATCCCCTCCCTCTCTTTGGCCGACTGATACAGGCTCACCACCAGAAGCACGATCACGATCAACCCTACCACGCTCGCTCCAAACAGCAGCCGACGCCGGAACTGGTGGATCTCCGGGTCCATGCGCATGCGTTCAAAGGCATCGCCAGGAAGCGGTTGCGGCTCATGGGAAGGCTCCATCACCGGGCGCGGCAGAGTCGTCGTGGTCGGCGGTTCATTCTGCGACATCAACAGCGCACGACGCTTCGTCTTGGTGGTCTTCTCCGCCATTTGCAGCATCACCATCTGGCCGCATTCCGGGCATGGACGTGATCGGGTGACTGCCGAAGCCTGAATTTCGACAGTTTTTTCGCAATGGGGGCAGACGAGGGTGGTGGCCGGCATTCTTGGCTGGGCGATTGGGGGTGGGGTATTCTGCCGTTGGGAACGATTCGCCGCAACTTGTGTTGTTCAATTTGCCGTCCACGCCACCGCCACACCACCGCGTGAGCGCAGCCGTTGCAGACCCCAGCCCATCATGATGCGGGCATCCTCCCAGATGTACTTCGTCTTGGTGCCGAGCTGCACCAGAATCACCTCACGGCTGCCGCTGGCCGCACTTGAGATCAAACAACGTCCGCTGGCCACCGTGTAGCCGGTTTTCATGCCGTTGCACTCTGGCATCACGCCCAACAGCTCGTTGGTGCTCTCCAGCGTGACCGTGCGCCCGTCCGCCCGGTGGAAGGTGTAGTACTTCCGCCGCACCGCGTCGCGAATCACACCATTGCGATAGGCGGCCATCGCCACACGGGCCATGTCACGCGCGGTGGAATACTGCCCTCTGACGGTCAGCCCATGCGGATTGCAGAAGTGGGAATTTGTGGCCCCTAGCGAGCGCACCTTCGCGTTCATCTTGTCCGCAAAGGCGCCGATGCTGCCCGCATTGTCACGCGCCAGCACATTGGCCACGTCGTTACAGCTCTTCACCAGGAAGGCATACAGCAGCATACGCCGGGAATAGACCTCCCCAGGCTTCAACCCCAGGCGTGTCGGCTCCACCGCCACGTCCGATGCCTGCACGCGCACCATCTTGTCGAGATTTCCTGCATCCAGCACCACCAGCGCCGTCACTAGCTTCTGGGTGCTTGCCACTGCCCGCGCGGTTTCAAAATTGCGCCCAGCCAGGTGCTGGCCCGTACGCGCATCCAGCAGCAGATACGATGCCGCGCGAATCGAGGGACCAGACGTCGCCACCAGCATCGGCTGCTCCGGTAGCATCACCTGCATCATGTGAGGTGCACCATCGCTCTGTTCTGCCGCGCCGGGCTGGAGGTAAGTGGTGCCCGGTGCCACGGGAATCGCGCGCACCACTCCTTGGTTCGCACAACTCGCCAGCGACCACACGGCCGCTCCTGTCATCAAAAGCTGAATAAGTCTCATCATCGTAAAAGCAACGCAGCACCGGCTCGCAGTTTTCATGCCGATCAGACGGCCGGGCTTTGGGCATCTAGGCCACCACGCTCTTGTTGTCAAACCTTGCGCCCCTCGCTCCGCGCTCCATGATCGTCACCATGGCTCTCATCATCAACGGCGAACACATCGACGACGAAATAATCGAGGCGGAATTCCGCCAGATCAAAGGACACTTTGAACGCACCCTCCAGGTCGCCTGCTGCGAACGTGACCCCGAATTCCGCACCATGGCCAAGGACAACCTTGTCTCCCGGGCCATCCTCGGCCAGGAAAGCCGCCGCCGTTTCCCTGAAGTCGCCGAAGCGGATGTCACCGCCCGTTTGACCAAGCTCATCGACGACGCCGGTGGCGAAACGCAGTTCTACATGAATCTCGGCATGGCCGTCAAAGACGAGGCCCTCATCCGCGACAACGTCGCCGGTGGCGTGCGCCTTGACAAAACGCTCCAGGAAATCTACGCCCCGGAACCCGTGCCCACCGAGGCCGAGCTGCGGGCCTGCTACGAGGCCAATCTCAAGCACTACATGACCGAGGAGGAAATCAAAGCCTCCCACATCACCAAGAGCCTCCAGGGAGCCAAAAGCCGCCAGGAAGTCTATCAGGCCATGCGCGATGTCCGTTCCCAGCTCCTCGCCGGGGCCGATTTCGCCAAAATCGCCGAGGAACACCGCGCCGACGAGCAGCAGCAGATCGACCTCGGCTGGTTCAAGCGCGGCGAGTTCATGGAGGAGTTTGAAACCATCGCCTTCTCCATGGGCGAGAGCGAGATCAGCCCCGTCTTCAACACCCAGCTCGGCTTCCACGTCTGCACCGTCACCGGCCGCAAACCTTCGGTCGCTCGTCCTTTCGACGAGGTGAAGGAGGACGTGAAAATCCGCTTCCTTGAAGAGCACCGCGACAAAAAGTTCAACGCCTTCCTCGAAGAGCTCAAAGCCACCGCCAAGATCGAGGACACCGATCCTGAAGAAGGTGCCAACTGCGGCCATTGACCTGTTCCGTAGTCCCGGCTTCAGCCGGTCTTCCACAACCACCTCAAGGCGGGACTACAAAACCAACAACGAAGAACAGCGAACCAAGAACGGCTCCGTTCACATCTTCGACATCACCGGCACGGGCGTGCGAAACTCCTGCACCGGCTCCGGCAGCGAATCCATCGGTGGTGGGCCGGGAAAATTATCATCCACAAAGCGCCGCCAAGTATCCCGCGTCTTCTGCGAGATCATCCCCTGCACCGTGTCGCCGCACTTGCCGCAGATCATCACGCTGTGAAGAAGCGAGATCCCCTCGCACACGCCCGTGATCACAAAATCATCCATCCCCGGCGCGTTTCGCGGCGCATGGCACACCGCGCACGAGTCCAGCCCGCGGTCCAGTGTCACCTCCTCGTCCTGAAACTGCGCCAGCCGCTTCTTCGATTCCACGGAGAACTCCTCCATCATCATCGAGCGGCAGTGATCGCACAGCGCATACTCCATCACGCACTCGCCGCGCTTGTAAGCCTTCGAGATTTGGAACCCGCCGGGGAAATCCGGCAGCGACTCACCACAGCGCGTGCAGTGCTGAAACGGACGCTCCTCATACTCGCACCGCAGGTCGGGTGGAATCGGCGGCGGCTTCTGGAGATCGTGATCAGGCATCGGCTTGTTTGCAACAAAGCGTATCTCAGGCCAGTTTCACAGTCCAAACTCATGCGCTCCATCTTTTTCCTGTGCCTCCTCCTGTCTTCCGTCCTGCACGCGCAAAACGCCGACTGGATTCACTCCCGTGGCAATGAAGCCATGACCGGCACCTCGCCCGTCGAACTCAAATTCCCCCTCGAACTCGCCTGGCAGTTCAAGCTCATGGACAAACCCAAGGGCCAAAGTGAAATGCTTGTCTCCAGCGCCATCGTGCGTGCGGGCAAAGTCTATGCCGGCTGCAAAGACGGCAAATTCTTCTGCCTCGACCTCGCCACCGGCAAAGAAAAGTGGAAAGCCGAGGCCAAAGGCGCTTTCGACGGTGCCGCCGCTTTTGCAGGTGATCTCGTCGTCGCTGGCTGCCAGGACGGCTTCATCTATGCTTGGAACGCCGACACCGGCAAAGAAGTCTGGAAGTTTGAGACCCAGGCCGAAATTCATGCCGCCGCCAACGTCTGGACCGATCCCGAGACCAAGGCGCAGAAAATCATCATCGGCTCCTACGACTACAACGTGTACTGCCTCGACGCCAAGAACGGCAAAAAAGACTGGGCCGCTGAAACCGGCTACTACATCAACGGCGGCTCCGCCGTCGGCGACGGCAAGGTCGTCTTCGGCGGCTGCGACAGCGTCCTGCACGTCCACGACGTGAAGACTGGCAAAGAAGAAAAGCAGATCGAAGTCGGTGCCTACATCGGCAACAACGTCGCCATCGCCGACGGCGTCATCTACGTCAGCCATTATGGCAACCGCGTCGGCGCTTACAGTATCAGTGACGGCATGCAGGTCTGGGAATACGGCGTGCGCGAGTTCGAATACTACGCCGCCCCCGCCATCTGGGAAAAAGCCGTCTATGTCGGCGGCAGAGACAAACGTTTCCACGCCATCGACCGCGTCACCGGCAAGCAGCTCTGGGAATTCCGCGCCCGCGACCGCATCGACAGCAGCGCCGTCATCTGCGCCGGCAAAACCGCGATCTTCGGCAGCGACGACGGTTATGTGTACGCCCTCGACCTCGCCACCGGCAAAGAAGTCTGGCACAACGAACTCGGTGCCCCAGTAAAGACCTCCCCCGCCATCGCCGGTGACTACATCATCGTCGGCGCGGATGATGGCGTGCTGTATGCGTTCAAGAATGGGAAGTGAATCATATGACGGACACCCATGTTCGTCAGGGAACACGCTATTCTCACTCCCGGCACAAAAAACTCAAAACGATAAACCAATTACAAGCATGCCATACAAACTGAATGAAGCTCAATACAAGGCAGTTGTAGCATTAAGCGACGCTGAAAGATGCTCACATTTTATCGGCAAAGTCGCCGATTCCGAATTCCTTTGGGGTGTTCGCAACGATGATGGATGGCTGGTGCCAGTCACACCTGACAAGCTCGAGTATTTCCCAGTCTGGCCACATTCAGAATACGCCCAGAAGATTGCCGACAAACATTTCCCCGGACATGTGGCGACAGAAATTGAACTGGATGATTTCATGGGAGAATTGTTACCAAGACTGCAACATGACGGGGCCAAAGTAGCGGTTTTCCCAAACGAAGAATGGAATCTATGGATCACCGAGCCATCCGATCTTCGTGAGGCATTGGCAGATGAGATTTCTAAATTTGAGTAACGCCCAATCACTGCTCCGCGAACGACGACACGTTTGAATTGCCATCCCCACCTTGCATCCCCACCTCCCACCGCTAAAAAGAAAAAAGCGCGGATCATCTCCGGCACAGCCGGCAGCCTTCCGCCAGAAGTTGCCGATTGAAGCCATGCAGCACCCGGCGCTATTGAATCCATGCCCGCGCTTTACACCCCACCCTTCACGATCACGCCCAAGGCGCTCGACCTTGTCGTGCAGGTCAGCGAGGCGCTGGGACGCTTGAGCGCGCAGGCTCCGACGGCGATGACGCCGAAACTGCGACGAAGCCGACGGCTGCGCACCATCCATTCCTCCCTCGCCATCGAAAACAACTCGCTGTCCCTGGAGCAGGTGACAGCCGTGATCGAAGGCAAGCGAGTGCTCGGTCCGGCCAAGGACATCCAGGAAGTGCGCAACGCCTTCGCCGCCTATGAGGCGCTGGATGCCTGGAACCCCGCCTCGGCCAAAGACCTCCTCGCGGCGCATCACCTGCTCATGCAAAGCCTCGTGGATCATCCGGGGCGCTTCCGCTCCGGCGGCGTGGGCATCGTGAAGGGTTCCAAGCTCGTGCATGTGGCGCCGCCTGCGGAGCGCGTGCCGGGATTGATGCAGGATCTGCTCGGCTGGCTGAAACGGAAGGTGGAGCATCCCTTGATCGCGAGCTGCGTGTTCCATTACGAACTGGAGTTCATTCATCCCTTTGCCGATGGCAACGGTCGCATCGGACGACTGTGGCAAACGCTCATCCTGAGCCGCTGGAAGCCCGAACTGGCCTTCCTCCCCGTGGAAAGCGTGATCCGCGAGCGACAGGCGGAGTATTACGCCGCGCTCGCGGCATCAGACAAAGCCGGCCAGTCCACGATCTTCATCGAATTCCTGCTCTCCGCCCTCCTCCAGGCCATTCATGAGGTGGCGGCCACCGACCAAGTGGGCGATCAAGTCAGCGACCAAGTCAAAGCCCTGCTCAAATGCCTGGCCAAACAGCCGCTCACCGCCCTGGCCTGCATGAAAAAGCTCGGTCTGGCCCATCGTCCGACCTTCCGTAAAAACTACCTGCAACCCGCGCTCGCCGCCGGCCTGATCGAACGCACCCTGCCAGACAAGCCCAACAGCAGCCTGCAAAAATACCGCCGCACCTCCAAAGCCTGAGTCGCTTGATGAGGAAGACAGGAACCAGATTCATTCATTTCCTGCCTTCCTGCTTTCCTCATTCAAACCTCCGGCAAGAAACCTTGAACCCCGAACCTTGCCCAGCTAAAGGAAACGGGTGCGCATCATCTCCGGCACAGCAGGCGGGCTTGCACTCGAAGTCCCGAAAACCGTCACACGACCCACGCAGGATCGTGTGCGGCAGGCTGTGTTCTCGATGCTCGGCGAACTCGTTCCTGGCGCGCATGTGCTCGATCTTTTCGCCGGCACGGGCGCCATCGCCCTCGAATGCCTGAGCCGTGGAGCCACGTCTGCCTTGATGGTGGATGAAAACAAAGGGGCTTGCGACGTGATCCGCCGCAACATCGCCAAAACCAAGCTCGCCGGTGCCACCGTGCGCCAAAGCGATGTCTTCCGCCTGCTGCCGCTGCTGCAACGCGACGGCAAGCAGTTCGATCTCATCTTCGCCGACCCGCCCTACACGCATTGCGATGCGGACACGGATTTCGTCGCGAAACTGCTCGCCGATGAGGCTCTTCCCGCGCTGCTGCATGCGGAGAGCCACCTCATTCTCGAAAGTCACCACTTCAACCGCGAAACAAAAAACTGGCCCGGCTGGGAGGTGCTGACCGACCGCAATTACGGTTCCACCCGCATCGTCTGGCTGCGAAAACTTCCGCATGGCATCGAAAGCGCTTAGCCTCATCCTCTACAATCTGGCGCTGCCCTTCGGTCTCGCCTTCATGCTGCCAAGCGCCTTCATCAAGATGCGCCGCCGCAATGGCCGCTGGCGTGATCTCGCCCAGCGCCTCGGCTGGCACAGCAAGAAGACGCAAAAAGCCATCGCCGCCCTGCCGCAGCATGAGCGCTTCTGGGTGCACGCCGTGAGTGTTGGTGAAGTCGGTGTCGCCAAAAAACTGATCACCCGGCTGCTGCAAACGGATGCCTATCTGGGCATCGTGCTCAGCACCACGACTCCCACCGGTCATGCGCTCGCAGTGGAGCTTGCGGCACAACATCTTGGCCGGGTGGTCGCCATTTACAGCCCCGTCGATCTCCCTGGCATCGGTCGCCTTATGCTGGAGATCATCCAGCCCACACAGCTCGTGCTCGTGGAGGCCGAAGTATGGCCCAACCTGACCTCCGCCGCTGAACGCCTCGGCATTCCCGTCTCCTTGGTCAACGCACGGCTCTCCCCGCGCTCCGAACGCCGCTATCGCAAGTTCCGCTGGCTTGTGGAGCCCATCTTCCGCCTGCTGCATCAAGTCCTCGTGCAGGAAGAGTCCGACATCACCCGCTGGCAGGGTCTCGGAGTCGAACGCGACCGCATCCATCTCGCCGGCAGCATCAAGTACGATCCCGATGGAGCCATCGTGCTCCCTGTGAAAATCGACGCCCTGCACGCTGTGCTCACCCAGGTCGGCATTTCGCCCCAGCAACCCATCCTCCTCGCCGCCAGCACGCACGCTGGCGAAGAAATCGAACTCGCCCGCGTCTTCCAACACCTGCGCGAAAAAATCCATGATCTCGCGCTGCTGATCGTGCCGCGTCACGTCGAACGTCGTGCCGAAATCACCGCAGCGCTCAACACCATCGGCATCACCCCTGCCCTGCGCAGCGATTCCCTCTCCCGCGTCGATCCAAACGCTCCCGTCTTCCTCATCGACACCACCGGCGAACTCGCCGCCTGGCAGCATCTCGCCACACTCGTCGTCGTCGGCAAAAGTTTCCTTGCCGAAGGCGGCCAAAACCCCGCCGAGGCTGCGCTGGCACAAAAGCCCGTCCTCTTCGGCCCGCACATGGAGAACTTCACACCGCTCGTCGATCTCCTGTTAAAGCACGGCGGCGCTCAACAGGTCGCTGACTTCAAGGAACTCACCTCCGCCTGCCTCACACTGCTGCAAAACAAACCAAAAGCCTTTCACATGGCGCACGCAGGCCACAAGGCCCTGCAAATCCACCAAGGCGCGACGCAACGCAGTGTCGAACGCCTGCTTGAGCAGAAATAAAAGACTGCCGATCAACCCAACAGCGACTGCGGATACTCACCCGCGTCGATCAACTTGCGAATGCTGGCGACGACTTCGGCCTTGTCCTCGGGATAGGTGACACCGAACCACTTGCCGGTGGTTTCGAGTACGCGGACCTCAGCCTTGCCTGCGTGAATGAGAGCATCGACTTCGGCAGGCACATAGCACTCTGACTTGAGTTCGTTGCCGCGCTTCGTGAGGAATTCGGCGAAGGCCTGGCGCAGATGGTCGAAGATGTCCGGCGTGAAGCCAAAGAAGTTCATCGACACGACTTCGTCACCCGTGAGCGGCACGTAAGCACCCTCCACCTCGCGGTTCTCCGCACCGTGGCCATGTTTGAAGATCTTTGTCATCTCCGTGACCGTCACGAGCATGCCGTTCGCATCGCGTTTGCAGACGCCACGTGACACGCTGCCGTGTTCCGAGAGCGTGTTCTTCAAATAGAAGCCCACCATCGACCAGTGGCTCTTGCCGTCTTTCGAGCGCGGCTGAGTGAGATCAGCGGCGATCTTTTTGAAGGCGTCCTGGCCGTAGAAGTCGTCGGCATTGATCATGAGGAAAGGCTCGTTCACCACATTCGCGGCAGCGAGCAGCGCATGCGCCGTGCCCCAGGGCTTGGTGCGGCCTTCCGGCAGGGAGAAACCGGCGGGCAGGTCGTTTAAATCCTGAAACGCGTAATCCACGGCGATACGACCCTCGAACTTGGAGCCAATCTGCGTGCGGAACAGCTCCTCGAAGTCGCGGCGGATGACGAACACCACCTTGCCGAAACCGGCACGGATCGCGTCGAACACCGAGTAATCCAGCACCACTTCACCCGAAGGCCCCATCGCATCAAGTTGCTTGAGACCGCCGTAACGGCTGCCCATGCCGGCAGCGAGGATGAGAAGTGTGGGTTTCATGGGTAAAATCGGGCTGCATCCATGGGAGCGGTCCGCCGATGCGTCAAGAGACAGAGAACACAGACTTGTGCTCTGCCACCGCCTCGGCTTACATCCGTGACACATGCTTCCAGACATCACGAAACTCATCCAGCTTCAGGAACGCGATCAACGCATCCGCGCGCTGCAAAAAGATCTCAAAGACATCCCCAACCTGCAAGCCAGGGCAAAAACGCAGCTCGCCGGTGATCAGGCCGCCGTCGAGGCCGCGAATCTGGCGATGAAGGAAGTCGAGGTGAAGATCAAGAGCATCCAGCTCGATGTGCAAACACGCCAGCTTTCGATCAAGCGCCTGCACGACCAGCAGTTCGAGACGCGCAAAAACGACGAGTTCGCCGCCCTCGGCCATGAGATCAAACGTTACGAGGCGGAAGTCACCAAACTCGAAGACGGTGAGCTCGACCAGATGGAGGCGCTCGAAACCGCCAAGGCCAAACTCAAGGAAGCCCAGGCCAAACTGGCCGAGACACAGAAGCGTGTGACCGAGGAAATCAAGAACCTCGACGAACGTGCGGTGGGCGTGAAGAAGCGCCTCGAAGACCTCAACGCCGAGCGCGCCACCCTCGCCGCGCCCATCGACCCGGACGCGCTTGATCTCTACACGCGCATCTTCATCAAGAAAGGCGATGCAGCCATCGTGCCGATGGAAAACGCCATGTGCGGCGGCTGCCACATGAAGGTGGTGGTCGGCGTGATCCAATCACTGAAACAGTCCGAGTCGCTCACGCAGTGCGAAGCCTGTGGCCGCATTCTTTACTTGGTGGAGTAGGAGAGGGATCATCCTGATCCCTTCAGGAAAAGGGGAACAAGATGTTCCCCTTCCTCAGGCCAACAACTTCTCGATCACCTTGCCGTGGACGTCCGTCAGGCGGAAATCGCGGCCTTGGAATTTGAAGGTCAGTTTTTCATGCTCCAGCCCGAGCAGATGGAGGATGGTGGCATGCAGATCATGCACATGCGCTGGATCTTCAGCCACGCCGAAGCCCAGTTCGTCCGTTTTGCCGAGCGTTTGCCCCGCCTTCACGCCACCACCAGCAAACCACATCGTGAACGCGTCGATGTGGTGATTGCGGCCGGTCTTGTCGCGATTCTCACCCATCGGCGTGCGGCCAAACTCACCGCCCCAGATGACCAGCGTCTCCTCCAGCAGGCCACGTGACTTCAAATCGCGGATCAACGCCGCGCAGGCCTGATCGACATCTTTGACGACCTTCGGAAAATCATCCTCCAGCGTCTCGCCTTTGCCACCGTGATTGTCCCAGCTCGTGTGATAGAGCTGCACGAAACGTGTGCCGCGTTCGACGAGACGCCGTGCGAGAAGGCAGTTGCGCGCAAACGACGGTTGCGAGGGATCAATGCCGTAAAGGTCGAGCGTCGCCTTCGATTCACCACGCAGATCAATCAGCTCCGGCGCGCTGCTCTGCATGCGCCAGGCCATTTCATAGGCGTTGATGCGCGTTTGAATCTCCTCGTCACCCGTTTCGACGAGTCGGGCGAGATTCAGCTCGCGTGCCGTGTCGATCACCCGCCGCTGACTCGCCGCGCTGTAGCTCGCGGGCGTGGAGAGATTTAAAATCGGCTCACCGGTGCCACGCAACGGCACGCCTTGATACGTTGTGGGCAAAAACCCGCTGCCCCACAGCACCGCGCCACCACGAGGACCGCGTGGGCCGCTTTGCAGCACGACAAAGCCCGGCAGGTCGCTCGACTCACTGCCGATGCCATACGTGGCCCACGCGCCCATCGACGGCCGCCCGAACTGGCCGCTGCCCGTGTTCATGAACAGCTTCGCTGGCGCATGATTGAAGAGCTCCGTTTTGCAGGTGGTGACGATGCTGATGTCATCCACGACGCCGGAGGTATAGGGCAGCATGTCGCTCACCCAGGAACCGCTCTGGCCATGTTGTTTGAAGCTGCGCCGTGTGCCGAGCAGGTTGAAACCGTTGCTGCTGCCCATGAAGGCGAAGCGTTTCCCTTCGATGTAGCTCTGCGGGATCGGCTGGGCGTTCAATTCGATGAGCTTCGGCTTGTAGTCGAACAGTTCGAGCTGTGATGGTCCGCCCGCCATGAACAGGTAGATCACATTCTTCGCCCGTGGCGTGACATGTGTCTTTTTCATCACTCCCGGCCCCGCAGAGGCCGCCGCGCTGGCCGCGCTCAATCCCCGCTCAGCCATCATCGAGGCCAGCGCCACCGAGCCGATCCCCATGCCACACTGGCTGAAGAAATGGCGTCGCGTGAGGTCGCGCAGGCGGCTGTCGTTCTGAGGAATCATCACACGGGCTTACGAAGCCGCTGACGGTCATGTTTCAAACGATCAAACCGTCACCCCGAGCGCTGCCAGCGTCTTGAGAACGACCGGGTCTCCGGGTTTCAGTTTCTCGCGCTCCGCAAACAACACCCGCGTCACCTTCTGATAGCCGGGCAGCTTGCCCGTGCGGCGCTGGGCCAGCAGACGCACGTAGCGCACGGAGCGGTCGATGAGCTTGTTGTTGCTGGGCTTCACATAGGTCATGAGATTGTCCAGGTAACGGCCCAGCCGGCCCATGACGAGCGTGGAATGGATGTTGATGAGCATCTTGAGCATCAGATGAGCGTGAAACTCATGCACGCCCGCGAGATTGATCCGCTCACACAAACCATCGAACTCCCAGACCATCTCCCCCGCCCCGCCACCGATGCGGAAAGGCAGATGTTCAGCGTTCTGCGTGCGGATTTGTCGGCGAGCGCTCAGTTGCGCGGAGAAGTCGTAGCAGGCCAGCACCTCCGCCCCGGCGACGTGCCGCACATCCGGCCACTCCAGCGTGCGTGGAGCACGATGCAGCAGCGCCTTCCAGGCCACATGCGCCTCCGGCTGTTCCGGCATGATGAAATGGCACCACGAGGCGGACGCGGCAGGATCGTCCTGTTTTTCAAACGCAGCCAGACTGAAGGTCGGGGCCCGTTCGGTGGTGTCCGTGACGACGGTGATGCCAAAACGCGCGCTTTCATACAACACGAACGCACCGCGCTCATACACCGCCGCCTCGTGCTCGATGAACGGCACGAGAAACTGGCCGTCGCAATGCGCCACATGACGCAGGAGTTGCAACACCTCCGCAGGCGCTTGTTCTGGATCACGCTGGTGCATGAAGGCGAAGCCGATCGCCGCCATGAGCACCGTGCTGGCCTGCATGCGGGTGCTGCCTGCCACCGCCATCGCCCCGACGGCGAGGTTCAGTTTGCGAATCTTTTTGCTTTGAATCACACGTTTGGACCGCTCGGCGGCTTTGATGAGCTGATCGTCAGGATTGCAATACAGGAACCACGGGTGGTTGGCGGACAGTTCGGCAGCACGTTCAGTGGCCCCGATGACGAAGGGTGTTTCGCCACCTTCGGTCGATGAAATCAGCAAGTCACCCGCGGCAAATCCCAGTTCTTCAAGCTGCCGCGCACCGTATTCGGGATGATCCTCGAAGGTTTCGATGGCTTTGATCAAGGCGAGATCGCCTCCGGCCATGAAAGCCACGACACGCTCCGGGTCCGGCGCAGGCAGCACCCCCATGCGGCAAAAAATCTCGATGCTGAGCGAGAGACGGCCCGTGGCACCGCAGCCGCAGAGAAACACACGATGGTCGGCATCAAACGTGGCAGCCACGGCGCGGGCAAGGTCCGCCAACGGCGCGGCCTTGGCCTGCATCTGCCGCAATGCATGTATATCGACCTGATGCATCAGTTTGACCGCCTCTCCCACATCCTCCCGGGCCATCTGGGAAAGGGACAAGGTGAAGGGGTGCTGGGACTCCGTGTCCAGCGCGCCGAGCTGATAGTCGGAAGCGACACGGAGGAATTCGTCAGCGGCGTTCATGCAAGGGATTCGACCGGCGTGGCAGAACGGATGTTCAGTTGTGACACTTTCCCATCTTGCACGCTGCGCGGTACGTTTCACTATGCACACAAACTCGCATGATGGAATTCGCATTGTTCAGGCTGCCCGACGGACGGGCGTGGCTGGGAGAAGGCCCCTTCACCGCGCTGGCCGCCGCGCCGGCCGCGGGAGGTGCCTTCTACATCAATGACTTCGATCTGAGCGATCCCAAGCCCTGGAAAGTGCCTGCCAAACTGCACGCCATCACGGCGGAAAGCCTGGCTAAAACGATTCATCTCAACGGAGCCGCCACACCGCAGATTCACTGGGCCAAACCGGCCACCGAATGGTTCAAGATGGCCTTCCGGCGCATCCGCCGCGAGGTGCTGGCCAAACGCATCGAAAAGATGGTGCCCGTGCTCACCGAGTCCGGCACTTTGACCTCGGGCGACCCCAGACGTCTGCTGGACGCCATCATGAAGGCCCCTGAAAACATGTGGGGTTACGCTCATGTGAAAGACTCCGGCGGCTTCCTGGGCGCGACGCCAGAACTGCTGTTCACCGCGAAAGGACATGATCTTGAAACGATGGCGCTGGCCGGAACCGCGAAGCCAGGCAATCAGGACGCCTTCCTCACGGATGTGAAAGAGATCGAGGAGCATGAAATCGTCGTGCGCTACCTCGCCGACCGACTGCAAACCCTTGGCAAAGTGACCCGCCTGCCGCGCTCGCTCTGCCAGACCTCCGGTCTCGTGCATTTCCAATCAAAGCTCAGCGTGAAAATGCGCGAGACCGCCGATCCTGCGCAATTGGTGCCGCTGCTGCACCCCACACCTGCCGTCGGCTGCCTGCCACGTGATGACGCGTCACTCGCGAAGCTGCGTGAGTATCGCCAGCAGTTGAAGGTGCCAGGATTTTTCGGTGCTCCCTTCGGGTTCATTGAAAGCGACGGCACCACCCACATCATTGTTGCCATCCGCGGCATCTGCTGGGAAGGCGACAAGATCAGCCTCCCGTCTGGCTGCGGTATCGTGGGCGGCAGTGCGTTTGATCACGAATGGCGTGAATTGCGGTTGAAACGCGAGGCCGTCCTGCGTCTGCTGGCACTGCATTCATGACCCAGTCCCAGCTCATCCAACAAACTCTGAGCACACTCGCCCACTTCGGTGTGCGCGAGGTCTGCGTCGCCGCTGGCGCACGCAATGCGCCACTGGTCGCCTCTTTGCTGGCAAGCCAGGGGCTGAAGGTGTGGAATTTCTTCGAGGAGCGCAGCGCAGCGTTTTTTGCGTTGGGCCGCATCATGGCGGATCGCCAGCCCGTGGCGGTCGTGACTACCAGCGGCACCGCTGCCGCGGAACTGCTGCCAGCGGTGATCGAGGCGCACTACCAGGCTCTGCCCCTGTTCCTGCTGACCGCAGACCGCCCGAAGAGCTACCGTGGCAGCGGCGCGCCGCAGGCCATTGAGCAGCATGGTTTGTTTGGCGTGTATGCACAAACTCTCGGCGACTGGGACGCCACGGATGATCCGCTGGGGATGTATGAGACACGGAATGATCGTCCCCGGCATCTGAACGTATGCCTGGATGAGCCCTTGGAAACGAATGCTCCAGGCATTGATTTTTCTGGCGCGCGTGTGTCGCAGACTGCGGCGGCTGGAAGCCCCTGCTCCTTGCAGTGTGACCTGGTGCTCGCCTCAGGCATGCATCCTGAAGATGCGGCGGAAGCAGCGCCATTGCTTGCCAAACTCGGCGTCCCAATCATCGCGGAGGCCACCTCAAATCTGCATGGCTTCCGCGATCTGCTGCCGCTGTTGACTCCAGGCGGCGAGCGAGCGCTGCAATCCGCCCGCCCCGCGCATGTGCTGCGTCTCGGCGCGGTGCCCTCGTGGCGTTGGTGGCGGGATTTGGAGTCGCAGCCTAGAATTCACGTCACCAACATCACGCGGACTGGCTTCAGCGGTCTGGCGCGGACGGAGAATGTGACAACGATGCCTTGGGAGGCATTGCATGGCGCCCAATGCTCAAAACACGGCGATTCGTGCGGCATCCTGAAATTTGAACCCGATCTCGACAAGTTTGCCGGTTCAGAACCGGGATGGGT
The DNA here is from genome assembly GCF_034366625.1 of Prosthecobacter sp. Lineage (NCBI taxonomy): Bacteria > Pseudomonadati > Verrucomicrobiota > Verrucomicrobiia > Verrucomicrobiales > Verrucomicrobiaceae > Prosthecobacter > Prosthecobacter sp. The sequence goes on along the minus strand of NZ_JAXMIH010000019.1, from coordinate 45,631 downwards.
GAGAAAGATCGCGGATGTCATTCCCGCAGGCTCACGGGTGTTTCTCGGCAACAGCCTGCCGATTCGTGAATTCAATCTGGCGCTGCAAACTTCGAAGCCCGGCGTGAAGTTCTTCGCAAATCGCGGTGCCAACGGCATCGACGGGCTGGTTTCGACCTTTCTCGGCACCAGTGCGGTTCACCACGGCGAATGCTGGCTGATTCTCGGCGATCTGAGCGCGCTGTATGATCTCGCCGCGCCGTGGATCATCGCGCAGATGGATCATCCGAAGCTGCGTATCGTAATCATCAACAACGGCGGCGGCAAAATTTTCTCCCGCGTGGCCAGCATGCGCGCGCTGCCGGATGCAGCCCGCAGCGTGATCGAAAATCGCCACTCGATGAGCTTTGAGCCATGGGCGCAGATGTGGGGCATGGAATACCTGCAAACCGATGATGCCCTCGATTTGGAAGACCTGCTACCGATGCCGATCGTGATCGAAATCCGGCCCGATCCGCTGCAAACGGAGGCTTTTTGGAAGGACTGGCAGCGTCCCGTGATCAGGCCACGATAAAATCGCGGAACGCGTCGATGATCACGACAACGGAGCAGGCTCCAGCATCCGGAAAACCGATGCAGGCCTCGCCGAGGGTCTTCGCACGGCCAAACTTGGCGATCATAGCCTTGCTGGCTTCTTTGCCAGCATCTGTGGCCGCTGCGACTGCGGTAATCGCCTCGGGCAATGATTGAGTCGCCACTTCAGCGGCTTTGTTCGCGGCAGGTTCCATCGCATCCACGCAGGTCTTGTCGCCAATGGCGGCACCGCCGCGCTGTTTCACGCCATCCACGCCCGCTTTGAGGAAAACAGCGAGCCCGGCGGCATCGAAGGCATCTTTGCCATTCAAAGCCTTGCCGCCGTTGCGGAAGAAGGTGCCAAAGATCGCGCCGCTGGCGCCGCCCATGCTGCTCATCATCGCCATGCCGACGGTGGCGAAGGCTTTCTCGATACTTTCCACATCACCGGCGTTGAGTTTTTCAATCGCGGCTCTCATGCCACGCTCCATGCCCATGCCGTGGTCGCCATCACCGAGATCACGGTCGGCTTGGGACAGCATTGGCTCCGCGGCGATGATGCGCTCGCACGCGAGGATGAGCATGGCTTTGACTTCGTCTTTGGAGAGGGTGGCTTTGGGCATGGGGCAGCGATTGTTGGCGCATTGGCCGCGAAGTCAAATGCGAAGCCCAAATGACAGCCCCTCACGCTTCCGCGCGCTTGTCCGCATTGCGCAGCCGGTCTGCCATGCCTTTCATGACGTGGAGGGCGAACTGCGGCATCTCATCGACCATGTAGAGGAAATGGTGACGGTTCACGGGCACCAGCTTGCAATCGGATTTGGCGATGGCATCAGCAGCGCGGGCGGAATCCTCGATGAGCGAGATTTCACCAAAGAAACCTTCGGGACCGACGGTCTCGACGACAGTCCCGTTAATGATGATGTCCACCTCGCCGCTTTGAACGACGAACATCTCCCCTGAATCGTCGCCGGCGTTAAAGATCGCTGCTCCTTGGACAAAGGAGCGGATGTTGACGGGGCTGGCAAAGATTTCGGGGAGTTTCATGGCCTTGATGATTTAGAGCTTGGTGTAGCCCACGCTCTCGCAGGGCATGTCCCAGAGTTTTTTCAGCTCGGCGTCGAGCTTGGTGATGCTGAAGCTCACACCGGCCATTTCCTGGCAGGTGACGATGTTATCAACGATGGTCTGGTGGATTTTAATGCCGCGCTTTTCGAGGATCGGCTTCGCACCGCGCAGCAGGATGAGCAGCTCCATCATGTGCGTGGATCCCAGACTGTTGACGAAGAAGACGATTTCATCACCAGAATTGAGCGCCAGATCATCAGCAAACAGCAAGTCGAGAATTTTGGCGGCGAGTTCATCAGCGCTGCACATTGGGATCAAGCCCACGCCCTTTTCGCCGTGAATGCCCATGCCCAGGCCGATCACATCGTCAGCGAGTTCGAAGGTCGGCTTGCCGGTGGCGGGGATGCTGCCTGGCTTGGTTGAGACACCGACAGTGCGCGTGTTGTCGCAGGCTTTTTGAGCGATGCGGGCGAGTTCATCGAGTGAATCGACGATCTGGGCGGCGGCACCGGCGATCTTGGTGATCGGCACAAGCCCGGCGACTCCGCGACGCTTGTGCTTCTCCGCTGGCGGAGCGGAGCAGACATCGTCGGCGATGATGACGGTTTTCACGGTGATGCCTTCTTCCGCAGCGAGTTCCGCGCCAATGTCGAAGTTCATCACATCACCGGCATAGTTACCGTAGAGGAACAGCACGCCTTTGCCACGGTTCACGGCCTGCGCGGCTTCGAGCACGATGTCAGGAGGCGGAGCGGCGAAGATTTCGCCCACGGCAGCACCATCAGCCATGCCTTTGCCAACGAGGCCATGATAAATCGGCTCATGACCCGCGCCACCACCCACCAACAGCGCTGGAGCATCCGGGCGCAGATCGTTCATCACGATGGAACGCGTGCCGACACGACGTGCCTTGCCATCATAGGCCAGCACGAGGCCTTCAAAGAGCTCGTCGGCGCATTTGAGCGGGTTGTTGATGATCTTCTTGGCAGGGTTGGCTTGGCTCATGGTCGGGGCGTGGGGGTTGGAAAAGGAGCGCCAGTTTTACGGCGTGAGCCGAGGCTGTCAAAGCACGTTTCACCGCCCGGCCACCGAGCTGTCCGGCATCTGGAAGGCATTTTCGATGATGTGGACATGCGGCAGCTCACCCTCGGTGAGAATGACCTCGGCGATGTCGAAACGGAACTTGATGCGCGGATTGCCGAGCAGACGCATCCAGTCCATGGCCCCGCGTTGAATGAGTCGCTGCTTGTCAGGGCCAACAGCATCGGCGGGACGACCGAAGGCGGTGCTGGTGCGGGTTTTGACCTCAACAAACGTCAGCACATCGCGATGGCGGGCCACGATGTCCACCTCACCACGATTGACGCCACGGTAGTTGCGATGGAGCACACGGCGGTCATGCGAAGCCAGCCAGCGGGCGGCAATCCATTCGCCCATGCGGCCGATTTCAGGACGATCCATTTTTCGACCGGCAAGACGGCGACGAAACAATGACAGGGGTTGAGCATGCATCCAAAGCGCCGCCTCTCGCACACGAGCATCACCTGTCGCCCGCCGCCGCAGCCAGCGCCACAAGCTTTCGGGGCGGAAGGTACGGTGCTTCATGCCGGGTCGAGTTTAAGCTGTGCCACAGGCCTGAAGCTGCGACGGTGATGTGGACACGGCCCATGCTTCTTCAAAGCGGCGAGATGAGCGGGCGTGGGGTAGCCTTTGTGAATCTCAAAGCCATACTCAGGATGCTGCTGCGCCATCGCGACCATGATGCGATCACGCGTGACTTTCGCGATGATGCTGGCGGCGGCGATGGAGTAGCTGAGGCTGTCACCTTTGACCAGGGCGACGTGGTGCAGCGGGAAGCGTTTCACCGGCTTGCCATCAATGAGCGCGGCATCAGGCGCTGGATTCAACCCAAGTGCGGCACGGCGCATGCCCTCCCAAGTGGCCTGGAGGATGTTGATGCGGTCGATTTCATCGGGTTCGATGCTCACGCAATGCCACTGGATGCGTGCATCGCCGGTGATCTCGCCATACAGCCGCTCGCGCTTCGATTCGCTGAGCTGCTTCGAGTCGTTGAGCACGGCATGGGTGAAGTCATCCGGCAGAACCACCGCCGCCACACACACCGGCCCGGCCAGTGGCCCGCGCCCAGCTTCATCAATGCCCGCAACGATGCGGAAACCCGAGGCTCTCAGCGTGTTCTCGTGGTCGAGCGTTGGCATGGGAAAGGGCGGAATGAACTGCCAACGAACTCACGGTTTCACCTCGAAGGGCAGCGTGACTTGGGCAGGAGCACCGGTTTCCGGTGCCTGCCAGCGCAGGACTTCGGTCCCAGGCTTGTCGGGATCGTTGGCCAGGATGTAAACGCGGAATTGCAACGAGGCCTTGCTGCCCTCCGGCACGGGCACCGGTTTGATCTTCAGCGTGATTTCGTTGTGCCTGTTGACGAGGCCGCCGATGAGAACTTGCTGGTCCAAAGCATCCTGCACAGGCTCGTAATCGATGCCGTTCATGCTGATGGTCGTTTCGTAACCGAGGGTCTGCAGCTTGTAGCCGGCCTTGTGATCCGGCACACGACACAGCGGCGGCGGCGGCGGCATGCTGCCGGGCGGTGTGTATTCGGGCAAATCGAGAAAGTCAGGCCGTTTGCCTGCTTGCAGCTCCTTGAGCACCTCAGGGGCATTTTCCAGGCGGGTGATGCGATTGCTGTCGTACTTCCACTCACCGTTCTCGCGATAGAATTTCAGCTTGAGGATGTTGTCGCGAACCAGTTCCTGATCCTGGCCCATATTGATCTTGCCAAAGTAAACCAGATGCGCCGTCAATCCCACCTCCTGCACTTCGAGCAGGCGCAGGCCCGCCAGCGCCGGCGGCTGCACCTCGGAAGCAAACACGGCGTCTGGAAACTTCCGCCGTTCACTCACCACCAGATTGCGGATCACTGTCTGGCGATAGCGTGTGATGGTCGCCGCCCATGCCTGCGCATCCTTGCGAATCATCGCCTCACGCCACCTCAAATAGACCTTTTCCAAAGTGGCATGCAGCTCGGCATCACTGGTCTGGCCAGATAATGGAGAAGGATGATGAAACAGGCTGAAGCCAAGGAACAGCAGGAAGATCTGGCGCATGACGTGGGAGATGAAGGTGCCAAAGAAGTCCACGTTTTAGGCGAAAACAACCATTGATCACCATTTTAAGACTCGCATCAGGGGAAAATCGCCTTGATAGTTTTGTTCCGACCAGAAAACCATTTGCCCGTTTTGGCGATTCTGGTAAACGTCAAACTTTCCTCACCCCCAAAACATGGAGTCATTCAGCGAAGGCCAGCCACGCACACCCCCGATCGACCGAAATCGGGAGCTGCTGAAGACCGCCCGCGAAGAAATCTATAAGAGTGTCGGAGGAGTGAATCTCTCCGCCTACATCTGGGAACCCGAGATGGACAAGGCTCCTTCGTATCCCAAATCAGTGGCTGCCTTCTTCTTCAGCAGTGGTTGGGACAACGGCCAGGTGGCGCAGTTCGCCCCGCATTGCGTTTATTTTGCCTCTCGCGGCATGACGACGATCTGCTTCGACTACCGCGTTGCAACCCGCCACAGCACAGGTCCGGTCGAAGCCATGGCCGATGCCCGTTCCGCCATCCGTTGGATTCGGATGAACGCCGTCGAGCTTGGCATCAACCCTGGCAAGATCGTCGGCGTCGGTGGTTCCGGTGGTGGTCACGCCATTGCCTCCGCGGCCATTCTCAACGGCTTCGACGATCCTTCCGACGCGCTCGACTGCAGCCCCGCACCGAACGCCATAGTGCTCTTCAATCCGGTGATGGACACGTATTCGAAGCATGCCTTCGGACGCGACCGCTGGCCGGACCAGGCCACCAGCAAGGCCGCCGACCTCATCCGTGGCATCAAGCCCGGCCTGCCGCCGATGCTTCTCATGCACGGCACCGCCGACCGCGTGGTGCCCTTCGGCGGCTCCTACGAGTTCGCCCGTAAATCGAGCAAGAAGAAGAATCTCTGCCGTTTGATCGAGTTCGAAGGCCAGGGCCACGGCTTCTTCAATTTCAATCTCTCCTTCGAGATGTACGAAGCCACCCTCATGGCGATGGACGAACTGTTCGTCGAACTCGGTTTCCTCGAACCCGACCCCAACGCCGGGCTGGGCAAAGTGGAATAGGCGCCCATCGGCTGATTCAGCACTCTGGCGTGAAGATTTTCAGTGGTTCGGCAACGCCTTTGACACTCGCCATGCCAGCATCACGCAGCCGCACGGCATCTCCCGCCGCCTTGCGGGTTTCCTCGGACACAATGATGTCAAACTCGTAGTCTTTGGTCAGTTGCTCCAGACGTGAGGCCAGATTCACCGTCGAGCCGATCGCAGTATAATCCTGACGGTGTGAAGCCCCCATCGTGCCCACCACCGCCATGCCCGTGTGAATGCCGATGCCCATGCGCAGCGCCGGGCGCCCCACCAAACCATGGGCGTGATTCAATGCGTCCAGACGCTCCAGCATCTCCATCGCACAGCGCACCGCCCGCGCGGCATGATCCGGCTGCGGGAGCGGAGCACCGAAATAAATCATGAGCCCGTCACCGAGGTATTTGTCCAAGGTTCCACCATGCTTGAACACCACGGCCACCATCTCCTCGAAGTAAGCGTTCAGCAGTGGCACAATCTGCGAGGCCTCCAGACGTTCGGCCATTGAGGTGAAGCTGCGCAAATCGGTGAACAGCACGGTCAAAAGCCGGTCCTGCCCTGCCGCCAGTCCCGCCTCGGATTCCGTGATCTGCCGAGCCACCTCCGGTGAAAAATACCGCCCCAGCCGTTCGCGTTGCTCCTGTTCCACCGACAGCCGTTCCACCATCTGAATGCGGATGCGCTGCTGGCTGTGGCAGACGATCATCGCGAGTGCCAGCAGCACCACGCCGCCTGTCATTCCCAGCGGCGACTCTTGCGCATGCCATTGCAGGCTGACGGACAGCACCGTCGCCAGAAGCCATGAACCAAACAACACCACTCGCCCCAGTGACAAGGCGGACATCATCAACAAGCAGACAAACGCCGCCAGCGTCCAGTTCGCCACCGCACGATCCCCTTGCACACCAGACATGCTCAGCCACTGAATCAAAAAGGCCGTAGGCATGTCCAGCAGCGGCACCGCCAGCGCCGTTCTGCGTGCTGCTTTGTCCGAATGCCTGCCGATGCGCCAGAGCAGAAAAGCCAGTCCGGTGGCAATGACAACACCCGTCTGCACACGTTCGCCCGTCACATCCGCCGTGTATTGCGGCACCAGAGTATGAATGAGCAGCAGCACCGAAATCGTCGCCAGACGCAGCACATTGATCAGGCGGGCGTTCGACACGCGTGCCTCGTTCAGGGCATGTAACATGAGATCCTTCATCAGCAATAGAGGAGGGCGCAGAATAGCCGCCCTCCATCGGAAAATGCCAGCCCTCATCTCAGTTCCTTTTCGATTCCTCTGATGACAGCTCCGCCTCATCGTGCTCGTTTGCCAGTTCCGCACTTTTTCTCGACAATTCCCCGCCCCCGCACGTTCTTTCACCACCCTATGCACCAGCCGCTCGCCGCCCTCCTCTTTGGACTCGTCTTCTCCACCACCCTTTCCGCCGCCACATGGCCCCAGGACAGCAGCGATCTCAAAGCCGACCCGAAAGCCCAGTACGGCACGCTCGAAAACGGGCTGCGCTACATCATCCTCCCGCATGACGAACCGCCCGGTCGTGCCAGCATCCGCCTTTACATGGATGTGGGTTCTTTGATGGAGCAGGACGATCAGCAGGGCATGGCCCACTACCTCGAACACATGGCCTTCAATGGCTCCCGTCACTTCAAGGGCGGCGAAATGGTCGAATACTTTCAGCGCCTCGGTATGGGATTTGGTGCGGATACCAACGCGCACACCTCCTTCAAAGAAACCGTGTACATGCTCGAACTGCCCAAGGTGGAGCCGAAGCTCATCACCGAAGGTGTGCAGCTCTTCCGTGATTATCTTGATGGCATGTTGCTCGGCGAAGCCGAGATCGACAAAGAGCGCGGCATCATCCTCAGCGAGAAACTCAGCCGCGACTCCATCGAGTACCGCACAATGATCGAAGGCTACAAATTCGCACTGCCTGAATCCATCCTGCCGCACCGCATGCCCATCGGCACGGAGGAGACGATCAAGACGATGAAGCGTCCGCGCTTCGTCGATTTCTACAAAACGTATTACACACCGAAGCGCGCCACCATCGTCGCCGTGGGCGATTTCAAAGACACCGCCGCCGTCAAAGCGGAGATCGAAAAGCAGTTCGCCGATGCCAAACCGAGTCGTGACGATTCCAAGGATCCGAATCTGGGCAAGATCACCTCCGGCTACGGCATCGTGGCCAAACTGCACACCGAAATGCAGGCCGAGGCGCTCACCCTTTCCGTCGAAATCCCGCGCTCTGCCAAAAACAAGCCCGACAGCGCCGCCACACGTCGTGAGAAGACCATTCGTGACCTCGCCGACATGATGATCAACCAGCGCCTCTCAAAACTCGCCAAGGCAGAAGGCGCTCCGTTCATCGGTGCGGAAAGCTACAGTTACGAGTATCTCGAATTCGTCAGCATCAATGGTATCCAGGCCCAGTGTGACCCGAAAAACTGGCAGGCCACGCTCACACTGCTCGAAACCGAACTCCGCCGCGCCATCGAGCACGGTTTCACCGATGCTGAATTCCAGGAGGCCCAAGCCACCCTGCTGAAAAGCGCCAAACTCCGCGCCGATCAGGCCGACAGCCGTAAATCGCGCGATCTCGCCAGCGGCATCGTCAGCGTCCTGGCCTCAAAAAAAGTCTTCACTCATCCCGCCGACGATCTCGCCCGCATTTCGACCGTTCTCGCCGGTTTGAAGAAGGAAGACAGCCACGCTGCGCTCGTTGAAGATTGGAAGGGTGATGACATCCAGCTCTTCCTCGGTGGCAATTTGAAGCTCGAAGGCGATGCCGGGAAGCAGATCATCGCCACGTTCAAGGACAGCCGCGCCAAGCCCGTGGCACCACCTGCCAAGGAGGAAACCGCCGCCTTCGCTTACACCGACTTCGGCCCTGCGGGCAAGGTCGCGAATCGCACCGAGGCCAAGGATCTCGAAATCACCCAGGCTGTGTTTGAAAACAACGTACGCTTCAACCACAAGCGCACCGAGTTCGAAAAAGGTACCATCCGCGTGCTCATCAACTTCGGTGGAGGCAAGCTGTCAGCTCCTGCGGACAAGCCCGGCATCATTCCTTTCGCGCAAAGCACCTTCCAGCTTGGCGGACTCGAAAAGCACGGTGTCGATGATATCCGCCGCATCTTCGCCAGCCGCACGGTTGGCAGTGATTTCACTGTCGGCGACGAAGCCTTCCTCCTCAGCGGACGCACCACGCCTGCCGACCTTGAGGCGCAGCTTCAACTGCTCACCGCCTATCTCACCGCCCCCGGTTATCGCGACGAGGCAGCACGCCAGTTCGAAAAGAACATCGACCCGATGTACACGCAGCTTCAGCACACTGCCGAGGGCGTCATGAACAACGAAGTCGTCGCCTTCATGCACTCCGGCGATACGCGCTGGGGTTTCCCGAAGATGGAGGAACTCAGGAAGCGCAACCTTGCCGAGCTCAAGGAATGGCTCACATCGGCCCTGAAGGAGGATTACCTCGAAATCAGCGTGCTCGGTGATGTCGATGCCGACGCCGCGCTCAACGCCGTGGCCAAAACGCTCGGTGCTCTGCCCAAACGCGCGGCCAAGAAGCCCGCGTATGAAAAAGAACGCGCCGTCGCCTTCCCCAAACCGGAAGCGAGCAAGCAGTTCCCCTTTGAAACCGAGATTCCAAAAGCCATCGCCACGATCTACTGGCCCACCACGGACATGAGCAACATCCAACGCAGCCGTCGCCTCACCTTGCTCGGCTCCATCCTCGATGACCGCCTGCGCATCAAGGTGCGCGAGGAGCTGGGCGACACCTACAGCCCCGCCTGCTACCACGTCGGCAGCGACTCCTTCACCGGCTACGGCTACATGACCACGATGATTGAGTGCAAACCCGAGCTGGCCGGTTCGCTGACCAAGCTCGTCATCGATATCGGCGACAAGCTCGCCGCTGGTCCCATCACCGACGATGAATTCGATCGCGCCATCAAACCCATGCTCGCCCAGCTTGAGCAGATGCGCCGTGACAACCGCTACTGGTCCATGAACGTCCTGCGCTGCTCCCAGGAGCACCCTGAACGCCTCGACTGGGCGCGCACCTTCGTCAGTGACTTCTCCGGCATCAAAAAGGAAGAGATCGAAGCCCTCGCCAAGGAATACCTCGGTGCGAAACGCGCCGTGACCGCCGGCATCATTCCGCTGGAGAAGAAGTAGCCGTCAAACGCCGCTTCAACTCCCGCACCTCACCGCTCACATCTGCCGCCAGCAGAAACGCGGACACCACCACGACGCGCTTCGCTCCAGCGTCGATGATTTCATCCAATCGCACTGCATTCACGCCGCCGATGCAGAAAATCGGCAGCGTCACGCGGCGATGTACCTCCGCGATGTCATTCAAACCAATCGGCACATAGTCCGGCTTCGTTCCTGTGGCATACAACGGTCCAAAGCCGATGTAATCCGCCCCTTCCGCCTGCGCCGCGACGGCTTGGGCCATGCTGTGCGTTGATTTGCCGACAAAACACGTCGGACCGACCACCGCACGTGCTTTGGCGACCACATCGTCATCCTGACCGACGTGAACGCCCTCGCTGCCAATAACGGCGGCCACATCGAGATGATCGTTGATCACCAACGGCACAGCATGCTCGCGTGTGATCGGGAGCATGAGTCGAGCCAGGCGTTCGACCTCGTTGGGCGCTAGCTTTTTGGCGCGGAGTTGCAGCACATCGACCCCTCCCATGCAAAGCTGCGCGGTCATGTGTTCCACCTTATCTGGCGTCAGATAACCGAGATCAACGATGCCATAAAGCCTTGCTTCCTGAATGCGTTTCATGCGTGTTATCTGATGAGGTGTGATGATGACTCGTGCAAGCCTGAGAAAGCATTCGTTCGGTTGCGAATCTCAACAGGCTTGGATGGAGCATCCGCATACCGCTCCAGAACGCGGTCTTGCCGCAGCAGTCGCAACCGAGACATTCCATAGGCGGACCACTTCACTGACACGAAACCAGAGCGGCTTTTGAAAACCGCGCTCCAGGGGGTCAAATCATGCCGAGCTTCATCTTGCCCTCGACGCTGATCATGCCCTGGTTCCAGGCGGGATCCCAGACGAGCTCGACGGCGGCGGCGTCCATGTCCTCGATGGTCATGATGCGGCTCTGCGCGTCTGCGGCGATGGTGGGACCCATGCCGCAACCGGGAGCGGTGAGGGTCATCTTGACCAACGCCCTGTTCTTGCCTTCGGCATCGGCTTCGACCTTGCAGTCATAGACGAGTCCGAGATCGACGATGTTGACTGGAATTTCGGGGTCATAGACGTTCTTGAGCTGGTTCCAGACCTGGCCTTCGAGATCGCTGACATCGGCGGGGATGTTGGAGGAGGTGCCGTCCAGTTCCTTCTTGGCGGCCTCGGGATCAATGCCGAGCGCATCGACATCCTTGGATTGAATGCGGGCGAGGCCGAAGTCTGTGGCGACGGTGTAGGTGCCGCCGAGGGATTGCGTGATGATGATCTTCATGCCGAGCGGCAGCTTGATGAGATCGCCGCTGGGGATTTGGACGGCTTCGACTTCGCGTTTGAGTTCGAGGGAGGAGTGCATGGGGGGCTAAGGGCTAAGAGCGGAGGGCAAAGAGACAAACAAAAAAGACACGTTTTATGAAGTGATGACGATCTTGATTTTGCCTGATGTTTTGCCGGCGAGGTTCAAGGCATCAGCAAGCGTGCCAGATTGGTCAGTTTGGGGTTTGGACTCTTCGCCCTTCGCCCTTGGCTCTTTGCTTTCCGCTTCGAGCGCGGCACGCAGCGCGCCTTCAACCATCTGACCGCAATGGATCTTCATCGGCGGCAACGGGCCGAGCGGCTTGCTCAATTCCTCGGCGGACATGGAGAGCGCCTCCTCCTTGGTTTTGCCGCGGATCAATTCGGTGGCGATGCTGGCGACGGCGATGGCGGTCTGGCAGCCGAAACTCTGGAAGCTTGCCTTGTCGATGACCTTTCTGCCGTCCTTCTCCTTGTACTTGATCCACAGGCGCACCATGTCGCCACAGTCAGGACTGCCGACGGTGCCGACGGCGTCGGCATCGGGCATCTCGCCGAGGTTCTGGGTGTCCGTGAGGGCTTGCTGGAGAGCGGCTTCGTCCATGGTGCTAAATCAGTCTTCGATTTCGATACGATAGCGCGGCAGGCTTGGATCAATGTCGCGGCTGTAGGCATCAATGCCGCCGGAGAGGCATTTCGTTTCGGCGAAGCCGTGGCCGATGAAGTAAGCGGCAGCATCGAGCGAGCGTGAGCCGGTATGATCGTAAAGCACCAGCGTCTGCGTCTTGTCGCCGCTGGTGAATATCTCCTGCACGAGTTCCTGGGTGAGCAAGCGTGCGCCGGGGAGCTTCACGGCTTCATGTTCTTCGCGGGTGCGGACATCGAGGATGATGAGGTCGGTCTTGATGCGGCGGAGCTGATCGAAGTCCTGCGGGGAAATTTGCAGCGAGGCATCGCCTTGATGACTTTCTTGAATGTGCGTCACCGCCTCGGTGATGGGGATGTTTTCATTCCGCTCACACACCTGGGCCAGCGTCTCGCCGGGCTGGAAGCCGCAACTGCGGCAGCCGCCGATGTGGTAATGCGCGAACAAGGCCCGCTGCGCGCCAGGGTAGGCCTGGAGCACCTGGCTCATGGTCATGTCGCCATTCAGGGGTGGAAGTTCAGCGGGGGGCATGGGGGCGGTGAGATTAGACGGTGTGGCGGGCTTGGAAACCGCAAAGTTCATCTAGGCAACGAGGCCGGAGGCGTTAAAGTCGTCCGAATCTGACTTTTCACTCATGAGCGCCCACGAACCTCGCATTCCGGTGCTGCCGACTTTGATGACGGCGGGCAACATTCTCTGTGGCTTCGTCGCCATCCTGCAAATCTTCGACGGCAGGCATCTCGACGAACACCAGCATTACTATTATGCGATCGTGTTCATCCTGCTGGCCTGCCTGTTTGACGCGCTGGACGGCCGTGTGGCGCGCATGGGCGGCACGGAAAGCCCGTTTGGCCGCGAACTCGATTCGCTGGCGGACATTGTCTCCTTCGGCGTGGCCCCTGCCCTGCTGGTGCATGACATCGTGCTGAAGGAGATCGACACGCCCAAAGGCCTCGGCTGGCTGATTTCGTGCGTGTATCTCGTGTGTGGGGCGATGCGTCTGGCGCGCTTCAATTGTCTCGCGGCGGCGGATGTGAAAAGCAGCAGCAAGAGCTTCCGCGGCTGCCCGATTCCGGCGGCGGCGGGCGTGATCTCCTCGCTGACACTGCTGGTCATCTGGCTGGACAGCAACGGCAAGGAAATCGGCAACTGGAAGTATGCCCTGGCGGGCCTGATGGCGCTGTTGTCCTACCTGATGGTGAGCAATCTCGAATACCCGAGCTTCAAGGCGGTGAACTGGCGCACGAAGCGTTCCTTCCACTGGGTGCTCATCAGCATCGTGGTCATCGCCTTCACGGTGATGAACTGGCACTGGATGCCCTCGGTGATCTTCGTGACCTACCTGCTTTACGGACTCGCCCGGCCGTGGGTCTCGCGCAAATGGCGGCAGGAGATCGAGATCGACGCGGAATCAATCGAGATCGATGCGGATGCCGAAACCCTTGTGCTCAACGGCGAACCGGAGCCGTCGCGCCGTTCGGGCCATGACCATGGGGTGCATATTTGATTTGAAACAAAATCGTTTCGCAAACGCCCGGCACGCTCGTAATTGAGCGTTCACCGAACTCTCCATGGCAGACTTTTACCAGCACGCGCGCGTGCCCACCCTTCATCATCTGGCGCACGCGGACAGTTCCGCGCGTGAGAGCGAGATGCTGGAATGGGCGCGGAACAAGCCGGTGGTGCTGCTGCTTCCCGCCCTCTACGCCGAATGCGAGCGCCCCGCGCTGCCGCGCATTTTGGAGGAAGTGTCGCAGGCCGGGCATATCAGCGAGGTCGTGCTGAGCATGAACGGCATGGACGCCGCCGAGCATGAGCGCGCGCTGATTCTTTGCCGGCAGAACTTGAAGGACAAGAAGGCGCATATCCTCTGGAACGACGGCCCGCAGCTCTCCCAAGTGTATCAGCGCATGGAGGAGGCCGGACTGGCCGGTCATCACGCTGGCAAAGGCTCGAACATCTGGATGGGCATCGCTTACCTTCATGCACGCGGCTTCAAAGGCATCATCGTCAGTCACGACACCGACATTTTGAACTACAGCCGTGATCTGCTGTGGCGCCTGTGCTATCCGCTGCTGCACCCGCGCATGGGCTATCACTTTGCCAAAGGCTACTACAGCCGCGTCTCGGATCGTTTGTATGGCCGCGTCACACGGCTGCTGATCTTCCCGCTCATCCAGGCCTGCCGCGATGTGCTGGGCTCCAAGCCGCTGATCGAGCAGCTCGACAGCTACCGCTACCCGCTCTCCGGTGAGTTCGCCGCCGAGATGAATGCCATCGAGCGCTTCAGCCTGCCCGGCGGTTGGGGTCTCGAAATCTCCATCCTGTGCGAGGCTTTCCGCCACCTCCCCGGCGAGCGTCAATGCCAGGTCGATCTCGGCTTTCACTTCGAGCACCGCCACCGCAGCCTCGCGCATGATCAGATCGGCGTGAACGAGCCGGGATTGATCTCCGCCGCTGCCGATGTGGCGCGCTGTCTTGCCTTCCAGGTTCTGCGTGAAGCCGAACCGCGCTCCGCCGAAAGCTTGATGCGCCTCATCATCGAACGCTACCGCCCGCGTGCCGCCGAATGGCTCCAGCGCTACGAGCATGTGGCCCTGCTCAACGGCCTGCGTCACGACCACGCGGAAGAAACCGCCGCCGTCACCGCCTTCGGCCAGGCCTTGGACCAATTGCTGCAAACTTTGGGCGAAGACGGCCTGCGGGTGCCCGCCCTGCGCGAAACTCCAGCCAAAACGCTCGAACGAATCCCAGGCTTGGCCGAGGAAATTCTGGCGAGCGCGACGGTGGTGTGAGCAGCACCATCTCCCCTGCCGCATCTTTTGAAACCATGCCCGGTGACTACGACACCCTTTGCCGTTCCGTGTGGCTGCCGCGTCCTATCCGGGACAAGACGGACCATGCGGCGGCGCTGGCAGCCATTGAACCGCTTTGGGGGCATGAGAAGCAAATGAACAAAGATCAGGCCGACTGGTTTGAACTGGTGGCGGATCTCATCGCCGACTATGAGGCCAACACGGAAAAGAAAACCAAACCGCTACCAGTGACCCAACGCCTGGCCGGACTGCTGGAAACGCACGGCATGACAGCGGCCGACTTGGGACGGCTGCTGGAACTGGAGCCGAGCATGGGCAGCAAGATCGTCAACGGCACACGACAACTGACCACGACGCACATTCGGAAGCTCGCTCGTCACTTCGCCCTGCCTGCGGATTACTTTCTGGAGGTTTGACCACTTTTTAAGAGGTGGCTCGGGACGGGATCGAACCGCCGACACTAGGATCTTCAATCCCATGCTCTACCAACTGAGCTACCGAGCCTCTGACTTGAAGGGCCGCTATTGGAGCATGCTTCAATCCTGGCGCAACGTGTTTTTCGTGCCCTGCGCAGATTGGGCCGAAGGCTCATTTTCCCTTCGCGGAGATCGCGATGAGCGCCCAGCCGATCATGAAGCTCAGGCCGCCCAGCGGAGTGACGGCCCCGAGCCATTTCATGCCGGTGTAGGCGAGCACATAGAGCGATCCGCTGAAGAGGAAAATGCCCGCCAGAAACATGCGCCAGGCCCAGAGCATCGCGGGCTTCGTGCTGGCAAACAACGTCAGCAGCAGCAGAACCACGGCATGCGGCAGATGATACTGCACCGCCGTCCCCCAATGTTCCAATTCGCCCGCAGCCTTGAGCTTGTCATGCACGCTGCCGTGCGCGCCGGAAGCACCGAGGGCGATGGCGAGAAAACCCATGAGGGCGGAAAGACGGAGACGGAAAGGATCGGGCTGCATGGGAAATAATGACGAATGTCGAATGCAGAATGACGAATGGGAGAGTCTGCACAAGCCCGGCCTTTGCCAGTTTCGTCATTCCTCATTCGGATTTTGTCATTTTTTCAAATCCACTCCTTGATCACCCGCCCCGACACATCTGTGAGACGGAAATCGCGGCCTTGGAAGCGATGCGTGAGGCGCAGATGGTCGAAACCGAATTGATTGAGCACCGTGGCATGGAAGTCGTGCAGATCGACAGGATCGCGCACGATGCTCCAGCCAATCTCGTCAGTCTCGCCATAGGTTTGACCGCCTTTGATGCCGCCGCCGGCGGCGAGCATGGTGAAGGCAAAGGGATGATGATCACGTCCGGTGGCGTTCGGATTGCCGCCGCGGTTCTCGCCGAGCGGTGTGCGGCCGAATTCGCTGCCCCAGATGACCATCGTGTCCTCCAACATGCCACGTTGCTTCAAATCCTTGAGGAGCGCGGCGATCGGCTGGTCGGCCATGCCGGCGTTGTAACTGAGTTCGTTGTTGAGGTCGCTGTGATGATCCCAGCTCGCGTGCATGAGGCTCACGAAGCGCACACCGCGTTCAACAAGGCGTCGTGCGAGCAGGCAGTTCTTGGCAAAGGCTTGATACTGGCCCGGCCCGCCGCCGCGCGAGGCTTTGATCGGCGGATCTTTGCGGTTCACACCGTACATTTCGAGCGTTTGCTGACTTTCGTCCTTCAGGTCGATCAATTCCGGCGCGGAGGACTGCATGCGGAAGGCCAGCTCATACGCGGCGATGCGACTGGCGATCTCAGGATCACGCAGATGCTCGTAGCGGCTCTGATTCAACTCCATGAGCGTGTCCAGGCCCTTGCGCTGAAGATTCATCGGGATGCCAGGAGGGTTTTTCAAATTGAGCACCGGCTCACCTTGATTACGGAACAACACACCGGCGTAAGTGCTCGGCAGGAAGCCGCTTTGCCAAAGTGAAGCGCCGCCGCTGGTGCCGCGACCGGCACTGAGCACGACGTAGCCGGGAAGATTGCGCGACATGCTGCCGAGGCCGTAGTTGAGCCATGAACCAATCGTGGGAAGGCCGAATTGCGCGCGACCACAGTGCAGCACGAGCTGGCCGGGATGATGATTGAACTGATCCGTGTGCAGGCTGCGGATCATGAGCCAGTCGTCGGCATGCTTCGCCATGTGCGGCAGCAAATCGCTGAAATCCATGCCGCATTGGCCGTGCTTCGCGAACTTGCGCGGGCTGCCCATCAGCTTCGCGGTCTCTTTGCGGATGAAGGCGAAGCGGACGTTCTTCGTCATGCTCTCCGGCAGCGCCTGGCCGTTCAATTCGTTCAGCTTCGGCTTCGGATCGAACAGATCCATCTGGCTCGGTCCACCTTCAAAGAAGATAAAGATGCAGTTCTTCGCCTTCGCCGGGAAATGCCCAGCCTTCGGCGTCAACGGATCAATCACCGCTCCCGGTTCCATCGCCGAGGCGCGTGAAATAAGCCCTTCCTCCGTCAACAAGGCACCCAGCGCCAGCGCCCCGATGCCATTGGCACTGGTGGTGAGGAATTCGCGGCGTTTTTGAAGAATCTGTTGTTCGACCGGATGCATGTCTTCATAACGTGCCGGGGCCTGCGTTACTAACAGGTGGCTGCACCACAAGCATCATGGCACCAACACCACACGAAACCCGTTGATGGCGGAGCGGTCCTCGGGCAGACGCTTGTCCCTGTAGGATGAAAGCATGGACTCCCGGCCACGACTGAAGAAGAAGTAGGAGGAACCACGCAGCGTGCGATGGATGCGCTCGGCACTGTGCCAATCCTCCACCCACTCCCAGACGCTGCCGCCCATGTCGTAGAGGCCGAAGGAGTTCGGCTCAAAGCTCATGACGGGAGCCGTGGTGGCATAGCCGTCGGTGTAGTCCTCCAGGAACTTTTTCTCTGGAAACTTGGCCTTCCACTCCGTGTCACCCAGGTTCCCGACTCGCATGCTGGTCCGCGGCGGATAGTCCGTGCCCCAGGGAAATTTGTTTGGGTTCTTTTCGACCGTATCCGGCGTGGTGTCCGCGGTCCACTTCTCATCGCGGCCGAGACCCACGGCGATGCTCCACTCCCGGTCGGTTGGCAACCGGTAGGTCTTGCCCTCTTTCTGGCCCAGCCATACGCAGAATGCCTGCGCATCGTCCCAACTCACCCCGACCACCGGGTGACTGTCCTCATGCCCCGCAGGCACTTCCTCTTGCATCTTGTTCTGCCAGGATCCGTCAACGCCCGAGACTCCCGCTGCATAAGCCGCGTAGTCCTGCCGGCGCGTCTCGTGGATGCAGAACAGCACGTCCGTGCCCTTCACGGGGAGGAACTTCATGCCGAGAGTGTTGGTGAAGCCGTTCTTGAGCACAAGAGCGGCGGCGGGGTTGATGGGTTGCACCGAGGGCGGCATGGCGGTCGCTGGAGCGGGACTGGACAGCACCAGCACACACCGGAAGCCGTAGTCGTCGATGCGAGACGAGCGAGGAAGACGGGCGCGGTAGGAGGAGAGCAGCGTGCCTCGCTCGAAGTTCGCGAACGAGGAGCCGCGCGCGACCGGGTCTGTTGGTGCGGCGTTCCCGTCTTCGACCCATTCCCAAACATTGCCGCCCAAGTCGTAGAGGCCCAGCTTGTTCGGTTTGAATCTCATCACCGGAGCGGTGGTGGGGAAGCCATCGGTGTAGTCCTCGATCCCCTGCAGCGCAGGGAAGCTCTCGTGCCATGAGCTGTCAGAGTAGTTGCCGGCTTGATCTTTGGTCTTTGGCGGGAAGTCGCCACCCCACGGGAACTCGGTGCTTTGGGGCTTCTCCGCACGCCCCAGACCCACAGCAAGGCTCCATTCTTCATCCGTGGGCAGGCGATACGTTTTGCCTTCCTTCTTGCTGAGCCACGCGCAGAACGCATGCGCATCCTCCCAGTTCACACCGACCACGGGGTGGTTGTCCTTGTCACCGCACGGGACGCCGTTCTTCTGCTGGTTTTTCCACGAGCCGTCCACGTCAGGCTCCTCTGCAGCATACGCCGCGTAGTCCTGCCTGCGCGTCTCGTGGATGCAGAAGAGCACATCGGTGCCCTTCACAGGCACGAACTTCATGCCAAGGGTGTTGGTGATGCCGTCCTTTGAAGACGCTGGCGCGCTTCCGCCTGCAATAGATGCAACCGGAGCGACGCGTCTTGTGGCGATCTCTTCGCGCAAGGTCTTCACCTTCGTCGCGTCTTCGATCTTGTTGGCCTTGGTGAGTTCGATCACATAGGCGTCGAGCGCCTTGACGTAAATGTCGTAGAGCGGCGCGGCCTTTTTCGCGCGGTCGGCTTCGAGCTTGGCCAAGGCCGTGCGGTAGGTGGCGCGCAGGCTCTTGAGCGACTCGGATGTGTCCGCCGCATCCTCGGCGGGAACGCCGGCACCTTTCTCGATGGCGGCTTTCTCCGCGTCCAGCGCGGTGACTTCCGGCAGGCTGCCTTTGGATTGCGCTGCGGCCCGCGCACGGGCGATGCCGTTGGCGACATAGCTCTGGTTCAACGTGGCGACGGCGGCGAGGAAGGGTTTCTGCGCATCGCTTTCGTAGCGGGCCTGAAATCCGGCTTCGAGTTGCACGAGGCGCGGGTCGGTGGAAGGCGGAGTCGGGATTGCGGGAGGCGGAGTGGCGGGCGCGGCGGGTGCGATGCTGGGCATTGTGGGCGTGGTCGCTGCCACGAGTGATGGGGCAGGCGCAGCCGGGCTTGGGACGACGGTCATCGGTGCCGGGGTGTTGCTCACTGTGGAGTCGGCCGACGCCGACGCGGCCCCAGCAGACAACACACAACGGAAGCCTTGCTTGTCGGCGCGAGAGACGGTCGTGCGGTGACCGCGGTTGGACGACAGCAGACGGTCGCGCTCGAAGTTGCCCCAGGAACCGCCACGCAACACCCGGTCTTTTTGCGAGGCATCAAACCAGTCCTCACACCATTCCCAGACATTCCCGCCCAGATCAAAAATGCCAAAGCGGCTCGGCGGAAAGCTCCCCACAGGTGCCGTCGCGATGAAAGCATCGCGATAACCCGTCAGGGATATCTGGGTCGCCTTGTTGATCTCTTTGCCAATGGTCTCCTCGCCGCTGAAGTTGCCCGCTCCCACGGGCGGGGGCCACACGCTGCCCCAGGGGAACACGTCCGCGAGTTTTCCATACTTCTCCGAGGGCAGCCTAGCCGCGTCTTCGCGCTCGCCGATCCCCACCGCACAGCTCCATTCGTGGTCACTCGGCAGCCGGTAGCGCTCGTTTGCGGCCAGCTTCCCAGCCTTTCGCTCACGCTCAGTCAACCACACGCAGAACGCCTGCGCATCCTCCCAGCTCACATTCACCGCCGGATGCGTGGGGCCTCGCGGAATACCCGCACTCGTCCACTCGCGCTTGGTCTCCTTCACAAACACCCCGAAGTCCTGCATCCGCGTCTCCCACACACTGAAGATCACGCGCTTCCCGACCGTCGGTCCGCCGGTGATAGGCACCGGGACGAACTTCATGCCGAGGGTGTTGATGAAGGGCGCGTCCTTGGTGGCAGTCGCGAGGGGTGAAGAAGATGAGACTGGGGGAGAAGGAGATGGCGAAGCGCTCCCGCCCTGCGATGGCGTGGTCACCACGGATCCGGAACCTTGACCAGCGGGAACTGGCTGAGGCTTCTTCAAAAAGAAGAACGCGCCTGCGGCGATGACCGCGATCACACCCAGCACACCGATCATCATCCCTGCGCCCGACTTCTTCTTCGGCGGTGGCGGTGGGTAGTGGCGCGCAGGCTGCGGCATCCGCTGCTGTGGCTGGCGGGTGCGTGGTGCCTCCCCCTGCGGTGCGGGCACCGCGGCCACCGGAGAGGTGGCCTCCGGGGCGACGTAGGGCGTGGTCAGGATCACATCCAGCGCCTGCCGCATCTCCGCCGAGTTCTGGTAGCGCTCCTCGCGGTCGTGCTGCATCGCCTTCGTGATGATCGGGTCGTAACGCGGGTCCAGCGTGGACCGCAGCACCGACGCGGGCTTGAAGGCGCCGCGTGGAATGTTGCCCGTGAGCATCTGGTAGAGCATCACGCCGACGGCATAGAGATCGGCGCGGCCATCGACCTGTGACCCCAGCATCAACGCCTCCGGCGAGACGAAATCCGGCGTGCCCATCGAAAAGCCCGTCCTGGTGAGGCCGTGACCGCCTGGATCATCAATCTTGGCCAGGCCGAAATCCGCCACCTTCACCGCGCCCGCCATGTTGATGAGGATGTTCGCCGGCTTGATGTCGCGATGGACGATGCCCAGCTTGTGCGCCGCGCCCAAGGCGTCCAGCACATGCGCCGTGATGGCCAGCGCATGCTCCGGCGGCAGTCTGCCTTGCTCCTTCAACAACTGCGAGACATCGCTGCCATCCACATACTCCATGACGAAGTAGAGCTGGCCGGCACTCGTGCTGCCGAAGTCATACACGCCCACCACGCCTGGATGAGCCAGCTTCGCCATGAGACGCGCCTCGTTTTTGAAGCGTTCGGCAAAGCTGGGATCTTCCTGTTCCACCCCCGGCGGCAGGATTTTGATGGCAACCGTCCGGTCGAGATTGGTTTGAACACCGCGATACACCGCGCCCATGCCGCCACGACCGAGGAGCTTTTCAATGGTGTAGCCCGGCATCAGCGCCTGAAGTTCGGCGGCGGTTGGCGGCTCCCAGCGCATGCCCCCGCCCGAGGTACGCGATGACGGCGAACCCGAAGACGCAGGAGCGGGAATGGAATCGTCGGCCATGCGGAGCAGCTTTTACGAAAAACGACGCGGGATGGCAAGCCGCGAATGCTGCGTGAAGGGTAAAGCAACGCCGCACCGGATGACAGGAGCAATCATGGCGTGAGCCATCCAGCACGAGCTTCCGCGATGAACCGCGCCACCAAGGCGAGATCCTTGATCCCAGGCTGTGATTCGACACCGCTGGCGACATCGACGGCGATGGGATGCGTCTGCTGCACGGCCTGACGGACGTTGTCAGCGTTGAGGCCACCGGAGAGCAGGATGTGCTTGTCTGGAAACATCTCTTGCGCACGCACAGCCAGTTCCCACGGAAACGCATGCCCGCCACCGCCATAGGTGCCGGGGTTGTAGGCATCAAGCAGGATGGCAGTGCATGGAAACTCGCCAATCTGCGGCAATGACGCGGCATCGCTCACTTGCAGGGCTTTGATGACGTTCACTCCGCGCTGCATGAGGCGTTCGACATCGCGGGGCGTTTCATCGCCGTGGAGTTGCAGTGCTTGAAACAACTGGCTGGAGATCGCAGCATCGAGCAGGGCATCATCAGGATTCACCAGCACAGCGACAAGGGCGTTTTTCGCCGCCACGTCCTGCAGCGAATCCACTGTGACCGACAACGGCATGTGACGTTTCGATTTGGGCCAGAGATTGATGCCCACCGCGTCCGCGCCGAGCGCAAAAATCTCCGCCGCCTGCTCCGGGCGTGTGATGCCGCAGATTTTGACGCTGTGACGATGTGGATCAGGAAACATGCTGTTACAGAGGCGGAAAAGCAGGATTGGTGCGCTCGGGCAGCAGCGAGGCAGTCAGCGAGAGCAGCACGTCGAGCTTGGGCGGCAACGGCATGCTGCCGCGCACACGCACGTCGCGCTGGAGTTCCTGAAAGCGCAATGAATCCGTGGGGCGCATCAGGAAGATCACTGGAGGCGCGGTGTGGACGCCGCGATGCACCAAGGGATAGGCTTTGCTCAGCAGACGGTCGAGCATGTCGCCCGTCATGTCCGGCAACGGCAGGGAAAACAAAAACAGCGAGTACTCACGGCGCAGGGCCATTTCAAAGGCACGCTCGCCACTGGGCGCGTCATCGACCTCGCAAACACGGAAGGCCATGAGGGCTTCGCGAATGACGCGGCGATAAGGCAGGCTTTCCTCCGCCAGCAGCACTCGTGGAACGGCAGGTGTGGCCGGGTCAGGTGTCATGGAAAGCGCTCTCAGCTTTCAGGATACACCGCCACTGCCATGACGCCCTCGCTGGGCAGCCAGCCGACGACTTCCGCGCGCTTGAGCGGCTTCGAGGAGGCGCCCATGCCCTTGCGCACGGTTTCCAGCACTTTTTTCTGCGTGTCCTCGGTCGCAGCGGAGCCGAAAAGGCCCGCGAGATCGGTCAAAACAAGCGCGGAAGCATTCACACCACCAGCAGTGGTCACCGGCGTGCGGGTCTGGCCGCAGGCAAGAATCGCCTCACGAATCGCCTCCGGCGTCATGTCCCCGGAGACAACGATCAGACGGCGCAGGCGCGTTTCAGCCGTGGGCGTCTGCACGATCGAAATGGGAGCCGCGGCCACCGCATCACTCACGGGCGGCTTGATCGACTTCGAGGGCTTCAAGAAGCCACGCGGGCCGTTGGCATTGAAACCAGCTCCAGCGCCCAGCGATTGCGGCAAAACCGGCTCTTCCGCATGGGATGCGGCAGAACAGAGAACCAGGCAGACGAGCAGTCGGGAGGTGGGGAAATTCACAGGCGGGCGCGTTTTTATCATGCCGCCTTTCCCATGACAATCATAAAGATGGTCCAGCCCGAACAAACTGCCGCCAGACCAAGAATCAAGCCTGCGCCTTCCAGCCGTAGCCATGGTAGCGGTCGGTGAAGGTGCCGTCGGGGTGGCATTCGACTTGTAGGAAGCCTTCGGGATTGCCATGGACGGGGCCTTTCCACCACATGCCGCAGACAGCGCCGCCCTGAAGATAGACGACTTTGTCGAACTGGATGCGCTCGGAGATGTGACCATGGCCGCTGAGGACGAGCTTGAGGTTGTATTGGCCGAGCATCTTGCGGAAATCGTGGACGTTGCCAACGAGCGCCTTGCCGCCAATGTTGATCTTGGGGCCGAGGATGACCTGATGCCACACGCTGTAGAACGGAATGTGGGTGACGAGGATGATGGGTGTCTGCTTGCCGGTCTTTTCGAGATCGGCCTGGAGCCAGGCGAGCTGGTCGTCGTCGATCCAACCCATGTAGTCGTTGGTGGCCTTGTCGAGACCGATGGAGTCGAGGATGATGAAGTGCCAGCCGCCGTGGTCGAAACTGCGATACGTTCTCCCCTGGCCGTAGCGGTCGGCGAAGAGCGCCTTGCCGTAGGCGCTTTCGCCGGGCTTGATCATGGCCTTGGGCGACCAGCCGGCGACGTCGTGGTTGCCGACGGTGTGGTAGGACGGCGCTTCGAGCGTCTTGAGGCACTCATCCCAGAGCTTCCACTGCGTCTCCACACGATCGATGCCGACTTCGAGCGCATCCATGATCAAATCGCCACCGGTGATGACGAAGTCCGGCTTCTGTTCCAGCGCGTTGACCTTCGCCAAAGCCATCTTCACGCCATCGACAGCACCTTTTTCCGGCTGCACGTGCGGATCGGTGAAGAAGACGAAGGAGAAGGGTTTGGACTCGGCTGTCGCGGCCTGCACGTCATTTAGAAGACCCGCCGCCCCGGTGAGTGAAGCAGCGCTGGTGAGGAAATGGCGGCGGGAAAAGGTGGCGGGTGAATTCATGGCTTCGCACGCTTCAGGATCGAAGGCTCGGACCAGTCCCAGAACTGCGGCTCCAGCAGCTTCGTGTAGTTGGCTGGATCGGAGTCGAGATGGTTGTGGGGATCGTCTTTGACCCGCTGCGTGGTGCCTTTGAGCTGGCCGGCCTTGATCGCCGTTTCGACGGCCTCATCGTTGATCATCCAGGCCAGGAGCACGCCTTCCTCGGGCAGACGGAGGAGCTGGATCTGCATTTTCGCTTCCTTGCCATCCTCGTCGCGGGTGAGAATGAAGCAGAGCTTCACCTTGTCGTCATTGCTGGCGCGGCGCATGCGGAAGTCCATGGGCTTGTTCTTCTTCACGTCCGGCTCGGTCATTTGCAGAACACCCTTCGCGGCATCGGTGACGGTGAATTGAATCTTGTCGTCGTCATCCACAGGCATCCACAGGCCGTTCCAGTCGTCCGCCTCCAATGCCACGGGCTTGAGGCCGAAATCCTCGTTCACCGTGGTCTCCGGGCAGGCCGTCAAGGCGCAGGCAAGCAGGACACAGGCAAGGACGCGGACGAGGCACGTTTTCATGGAGGTGGCTTGGGCGGATTCGGCTCTGGTGCCAGTTGTTCGCGCAAACTACCGGCTCCGGGCGGCAACGAGAGAGAAACACCGCGCCCGCGCTGCGCTTCGTCATCCGGTGGAGCGACGACGACCGGCGGTTCGACAACTGGAATGGCCTTGGGCACTGCAGGCTGCGTGGAAAACGCAGGCGCAGGCATGATGGCGGATGATTTGCTGCCTTTGGCGGCCTCCATCGGCACAGCACCGCGTTTTTTCTGCCACAAGGCACCGCCGGACAGATGCGCGCACATCGCTCCAATGACCATCGAACCGCCGATGAAGACAGCGGCCTTCAACCACATGGGCACGTCATCGACCGGAATGAGATGCGCGGGCAGCGTTGGTGGCGCGCTCGCGGCAGCGCGTGCCCAATCCGTGGCGTCGGGCGGCGAAGGCTCGTTGCCAGCATTGCGGAACAGCAGTTCGGCGAAGCCGATGTTGGTCTCATCCTTGCTGACAGCGCCGCCAGTGGTCAATGCGACCGGCGAACGCAGGGATTCGGAGGCAAGCGGCGCGGAGAACTCGCGTTTCACCACGGATTTCGTGACAGGAACAGTTTTGGGACGTGGCTTCAAACCAAAGTCCATCGCAGGATCCGTGCCGCCTGCACGCATGGGCTCGTTCGGTTTGACGAGATCGTAATGCTGGATGATGCGCGCGTAACGGGCCAGAAAATCGCTGCGCTGGCCGGGCTTCGACTCGGCGATCTTGGCGATTTCATCATCGAGCAGGCGGGCGACGGTTTCACGCTCGCGCGCTCCGCCCTCCGGCTCCGAGTGAATGCCCACGGGTGATTCGAGGCCGAGCAGAAATTTGCACAAAGCCGCGAGCCACCCGGCATGCCATGCCGTGGTGGTGCTGGCGCGTGCCGGTGGCAGCAACGAAGCGGGATCGGTACCGCGCCCGGACATGGAGGCAAGTGTGGGATGCGCGCGCACGATGACATTGAAGGCAGGCCACTCGTTGAGCTTTGAGACAAGCAGCTTCGTGCTGCGCGAGTCCTCACGCGCGAAGCCGGTGAGCAAGAAGATGTCCTCCAGCCGCAGCTTGCTGGCAGGAAGCGTGGAGTTGTCGAGTTGTGTGAGCGCGGAGTCGAGCCCGGCGAGCACCAGATAGGCCTCCTGCACATCCAGAAAACGACGTTCGCGCATCACATCGGCGAGACTGATGCCTTCGACGATTTCCTCGGCCAGACAGGTGATGTCCTCGGCCTCATTGACGAGGGCGAGCGTGACGAGGCCGGAGTTGTCACGCTGCTTGGTGATCTTGAAGGCGGAATCATCGACTTCCTTCACCCGCGCACAGGCGATGCGTGACGGCGGCACCTGCTCGATGAGCACGGAGCGGCCCGTTTTGGTGAGCGTGCCGCGCATGCTGTAAGGATTCGCCATGTCGAGGCGCTGGCTTTGAATACGCACGAGATTGACGAGACCGCGCGCGACCTCCTGATAACTGGCGAGCAGCGGTGCGAGCAAGGCACGCGGTTTCTGCGCAGTGGGGATTTCGCCGGAGAGCTGTTCGGGCGCGAGGTTCTGCAAAGCGTTGCGCAATTCGCGCATGGCGGCGATGACACCGACGCTCGCGCTGGAAAGGCAGGCGCCGAGCAGCTCGGCAAAATCTGCGGCAGGCAGGAGATGATCCGGCATGGTGGGGCCGCCGCCGCCCTGCTCGACGAGGAAGGTGCGCAGGAACTTGGCCTGCTTCTCGAAACTGGTCTTCAGCGCGCGTTTCTTGCCGGCGCTGTTGTCGAGCACGCGGAAGTCCGCCGCCAGCACCTGCACGGCCTGCGGCGCGGTTTGCACGACGCGGAAGCTGTCGAGCGGTGATTCGGTGAGGAATTCGCCGCGTTCGCACACCGCCACGGCCGTTTCCAGCGCACGGCAGGCGATCATGACCGCGAGCCAGCCGGGAACCTCCTGCTGGCGGGCCAGATAGCCGCGCAGGGCTTCGCCGTCGATATTGCTGGTGATGTAAAAGGGGTTTCCCTCGTCCTCACCAAACTCGATCATGCGCGCCAGCGCCGGATGGCCGCGCTTTTGCAGTGATTTGCAGGCCTCTTCAAAGGAGGCGCGGTTGGACAGCGGCTCCAGCAGCACATGGCAGTGGACGTAGCCGAGATGTTGCATGTCAAAGGCCAGCACGGCCACCTGTTCGGCATTGCGAACCAGCTCGACGTTGTTGCCGTCGGCGTCCTGAACGATTTGATAATGCCTGAATTGACTCGGCTCCGACATGGGGGCGCTGGAAGGAAAGGTGCGGCGACTATCCTGCCTTGCGCCGGATGTTCAAGCCAGCGTTTCGTTTTGAACGAAGCACTGGTTCCTCACGCCGACACCGGCGGTTTCCACGCGGCAATGGCATCAGGAGATCTCGACTTCATGCCGAGGCGCTGGGTGGTGAACTCGTCCGGCAGGAGGATTTCCGTGGCGGAGCCGAGACTGAGGGCGCCGACGAAGTGTGTTTCGGTGCGTTCGGCGGATTCGGCCAGCCAGGCGAAGGCGCGATGGTAGAGACCGAGGAAGGCATCGACATACGGAGCGATGCATTCGGAGGCCTGGGAGGCCATTTTCAAGGCGATGGCACGCATGCTGGACGCATCCAGCAGCGTCATCGAAACACCGGGCATTTCTGGCAAAGGAGCAGGCAGCAGATGATCATTCAGCGAGGTGATCCGGCCGCTGTCCGTGAAAGGATAAGGCGCGCCGTCCATCGTGGAAACGATCTGGCGCACGAGGTTGAGCATTTTCGGCACGACGGACTGCAACGCCGTGAGGAAGGCGCTGGGATCATCGACGTTGGCGAACTTCGCGCCGAGCGTCTGGAAGGCGAAGAAGGTGGTGAGCAGTTCGCGGAAGGAGGGCAGCGCCCCGGCCATCGCCTCGTAGATCGTCACCCACGCGGGCAGATCTTTGCGGCGCTTGCGCAACCACTCGTTGAGATCGGTGATTTCACTCCACCACAGCATGCCGAGCGCGGCGGCGAAGCGGCCTTCCAAAATGCGCTCACGCTCCTGCAGCGGCCCTTCCATGTGCTCCATGACCATGCGCTGGCGCGCGGCCTCGGCACGCAATGCGTTCGGGCTGGCGTCCTCGGTGCCAAACTGCATGCGTGAGACGGTGAATCCGGCGAGGCTGAGTGTGGCGGCGGCCTCCAGATCGCGACGGCGCTGCCAGGCCTGATTCCATTCCTGCAGCGCCATTTTGAACTGCGGCCCCCAGACGACGATCTCATCGCGCACGCGCAAAATCTCGCGCTGGAGTTCACTTCGTGCCGTGGCACTCGCCGGCGTGCTGCCGAGACCGCACATGGCACGCTCGGGGTGCGCGAGTCCGCCGAAATAACGACGAATGACCAGCAGCGCATCCTCCTCACGACGGTTTTGATGAATGACCTCCTCATCCGCGACCATGCGGTGCTCGTGGAGATTCAACCCGAGGTCATGCTGGTAATAAAAGTAAGTGACCTGGCGCGAGAGATCGACGAACTGCCGCATCACCGAGGCCGCAGGCTGTGCATGCGAAAGATAGGCGACGAGTCCGGCTCCTTTCGCTGGTTTGCCCTCGGCTTTCGGCTCAGGCGGTCCCTCTTCAGATTCAGCACGGGCAGAAGCCCTGGCCTTGGCCGCCGCTGCCACATGACGCGCCATGAGGAGCGAGAGATTCTCCGGCAGGCGATGTTGAATAACACCGCGCTGAATTTCCTGCTCCGCCGCCTTCCACGCCGCGCCGAGCAGTGAGAGCTTGCGCTGCATGCGGTCATACATGAGTTCGCCGATCACATTGGCACCACAGCGTTCCGCCGAACGTGTGATGAGCCACAAGGTCACCGCGCTAACCGTGCGTGATGCGAGCGCCAGGATCATGAAGGGAATCTTGGCCGCCCACATCCAGCCGCGAACGATTCTGCGGCCCTGCCTGCGCCACTCGGATTCTTTTTTCGGCTTCTCGCGCAGATGCATCTCCCATTCGTCACGCTCCATCACCGCGCGGAAAAACCACGCGTTCATCTCGCGCACGGCATGCACAAAGATCGTGCTCATGCCGCCGGCATTGTGGCTGAGCTCATGGGCCAGCAGGCCGCTGAGTTCGCGCGAGGTGATCACCGAGACCACCGGCAGGCCGAGATGCAGCATCGTCTGACCGGTGAGAATGCCGAGAAGACCGCCGAACATCGAGCTGCGCACGGAAATCGTCGTGTCCAGCCACACCTGCGTGGGAGGTTGCGCGCGGAGATGCCAGCAGAGGGTGTGGATGAGCTCAAAAAGCTGCGGCTGCGTGGCGGCGGTGATCTGGATCGCCACCTTCGCATGTTTGGGCCGTGGGCGGAGCGGGCGCAGCATGAGCACCCACGTGACGCCCATGAAGGCAAACTTCAGTAGCTCCGGAATCATGCGCCATTGGAACAATCCCGTCCGCGCCATGCTGCCGGTGATGAGATAAACCTGCCAGCACATCCACAGGAATAATCCCACGACCAGCAGCAGGTAGGTGAACTGCAAGGTCAGCGAAACCACGGCGGAAATCACCAACAGGCCAAAATGCAACGGCCCGCGCCACGGTGCGATGCGCACTGGCTTGGCGGGTTGCGGTGGGGCGTTGGGTGCGGACATGGAGGGGCAAAAACCGGCGAAACCCCGGCTCAATGGCACATAATTAACCTCGTTTAATATGGTAATTCTAGTTAATTATTGGCATTTGCCAGCCTTTCGGTTCTTCCAACGGGCAAGTTTGCCGCCCATAAACCGTTTCCCTCCCATGAAGGCCGCCTGCTTCCTCGCTCTCCTTTCCGCCTGCTTTGGGTCTGCCACTGCGGCTCAGCGTCCGCCAAACCTCGTCTTCATTCTCACGGACAACCAAGGCGCGTGGACCCTTGGCTGCTACGGCAATCCCGACATCCGCACCCCGCACATCGACAAGCTGGCCGCCGAGGGCATCCGCTTCACTCATGCGCTCAGTAGCAACCCCGTCTGCTCCCCTACGCGGGCCACCTTTCTCACTGGCCTTATCCCGTCGCAGCATGGCGTTCACTCCTTCCTCGATCCCAAGTTCATGATGGGGCCGGCGGCCTACAACACGCTCCAGGAGTTCACCTCCCTTGGCGAAGTCTTGCGCGATGCCGGTTACACCTGCGGATTGAGCGGCAAATGGCATCTCGGGGCCAACATGACGCCCAGCGAAGGCTTCACCACCTGGACCACGAAGCCCGACGGCAGCACGCGCGAGTTTTACGACCAGCAGATCATCGAAGACGGTCAACAGCGCGCCGAACCCGGCTACACCACCGATCTTTGGACCCGCAAGGGCATCGAGTTCATCCAGCAGCACAAAGACCGGCCCTTCTTCCTCTACCTCGCCTACAACGGCCCTTATTCGCTCGGCAAACTCATGCTCAACGAGGCCAAAAATCGCCACGCCGCCTACTACGCCGACAAACCGCTGCATTCCTTCCCGCGCGACACCATGCACCCCTGGCAGCACGCCAACAAAGAATTTCACAACACCGATGCCGGGCGCCGCCGCATGGCCGCCGAGGTCAGCGGTGTCGATGACGGTGTGGGCGAGATCATGGCCGCGCTCAAAGCCAACGGCCTCGATGACAACACCCTCGTCGTTTATTCCAGCGACCAAGGCTGGATGGGCGGCCAGAACGGCATGTGGGGCATGGGCGATCACTTCCGCCCCACCGGCGCGCATGAGTTGATGATGCAAATCCCCCTCATCTTCCGCCATCCCGGCCAAATCCCGCCTGCCCAGACCTGTGACGCCCTCGTCAGCAACTACGACTTCATGCCCAGCGTCCTCGCCCACCTCAGTCTCGCCGAAAAAATGCCGCAGCAGCCCAAATCTCCAGGCCGCGACTTCTCCCCTGCCCTGCGCGGCCAACAACTCGCCAATTGGGACAACACCGTCTGCTACGAGATGGAAACCACCCGCGCCATCCGCACCGAGCGCTGGAAATACGTCGCCCGCTTCCCCGATGGCCCCTTTGAACTATACGACATGCAATCCGACCCCATGGAACGCTTCAACCAGTTCGGCCAGCCCGGCACCGACGAGATCAAAGCCGATCTCGCCAAACAGCTCGAAACCTTCTTCGCCACTTACGCCGATCCCAAATACGACATCTGGAAAGGCGGCGGCTCGAAGGCCAAGCTGCACACGAAGTAAGTCGAGGCTTAACGCCACTAGGCTCGGAAGCCCCGAACTCTTGCTCGATAATCAACGGAATCGCTAGGTGCAGCCCCGCTTGTCAGCGCTCTTCTTGATGTTCGCGAAATATTCTTTCCATGGTATCAACCGTGTCGGATAAAAATTGCCTGAGATCGAGCCGTTCGTTGCGGTCAAATCGCTTCAGGATCATGTCTTCGGGGAATATCGAAATACCTGATTCAGCGAGGTCAAGTGCTCGGGCGCTGCCGTCAGCATCGATTTTTGCTGACCATGACAATGAAGGAATTTCACTCCTCATCATTTCACCAAATACCAATCCAACTCGGCCTGCCAATTCTTCATTCCTATCGTCAAAAGCCCGATCAAACTCTTTCTGAAGAGCAGTCCATGACGAATCATCAAGACCGGTCGGGAGCAGCGAGGATACAGATTCGTCAATCCGCTCGAACTCGCACTCCAAAAGACCACAGGTAAATTGCTCACCTTCACCGCGCTCCACAAGTGTGTGAATCATGTCCTCTAGGTCAGCACGAGCCTCCGCGAACGCAGGCGAATGCTCCTCGGACTCCGCGACAGTTATGGAGAAAACACAAAAGTGATTGCCCAGACCCACTTCGTAAAAATGGAGAAAGTCATTGGCCGCTGAAGAAGCCTCCCGATATGCATAGATGGCCTTTTTGCCGTCGGCCTTGGGTTTGCTATTGTTCACTTGGGCTTTCTTAATCGTCCGCCAGAATGCCAGATCTTCTTCGGCTTTGTCCTTCGGGGCGACTGTGATCACTGAAACACGGATTACGATATCGACATGTTCTGGATCCCACAACACAGTCGTCTGGTCTGACTCGCGATCAGCACGGTACCGATCTGGCGTGGTAATACGTTTGTGGCCGTCTCCGATTGCAAAGTGTTTCATGCGCTAACTGCTCAGATGATTAACACCTTTGACGGTTTGTCAGCACCTTTATATCCAGCACCGGTGCCAGTGAATCGATGATAGGCAGGCTCATGTCCCCGATTGAGGCAGAATCTGTTGCAACTTCCCGGCTCCCTCATCGTTTCATCGCGCATCCGACCGGAACACCGGACGATCTGCTTATGAAAACGCGCCTTCTTCTCCCCCTTGCCTGCACCTTGCTTGCCACCAGCCTGCTGGCCGAAAATGAGGTTTATCGAACCTGGACCGACTCCCAGGGCCGCAAGCTGGAGGCCACCTTCCGCGGCATCGAAAGCGGCAATGTCTTCCTGCAAGTCCGCAACGGCTACGTCTATCGCCTCCCGCTCGAAAAACTCTCCGCCGAAGACCAGCAGGCCGCCAAAACACTCAAGCCCGAAGGTCTCGGCATCCCTGCTGACCCAAACCTCGCCCAGGCCGCCGCACGCATCGACATGCTGGTCGATGGTGGCTTGAAGAAAGCCGGGCAGAAGTCCAATCCGCTCGCTTCCGACGAGCAGTTCGTGCGCCGCGTCTATCTCGACGTCGTCGGTCGCATTCCCACCCGCGAGGAAGCGCTCGAATTCATCAATGACACCAGCCTCTCCAAGCGCGCGAAGGTCATCGATAAGCTGCTCAACTCCGATGGCTACAACAGCCACCTCTTCAATTACTTCGCTGACATGATGCGCGTGGCCGATCTGGCGCAGAAGGCCCGCTTCTACACCTACCAGGACTGGATGAAGAGCCAGATCGCCGACAACATCCCGTGGGACAAGATGGTTTACAGCATGATGACCGCCGATGGCCGTCTGCTCGACAATGGAGCCACTGGCTACCTCCTGCGCGATGCCGGCATGCGCCTCGACAATCTCAGCCTCACGCTCAGCACCTTCCTCGGCGCGAACGTCTCCTGCGCCCAGTGCCATGACCATCCCTTCGCCGACTGGACGCAGCGCCAGTTCTATGAAATGGCGTCCTTCTTCGGTGCCACTGAGACCTTCGGCACACGCGGTTCCAAAGGAGGCTACGGCATGCAGGAAATGCGCAAGGTGCTCGCCTCGCTCGATGACCGCCGTTTGCAGCAGCAGGCCAAGAATCTGCTCCGCGTGAATGCCATGGCCGTGGATGACGGCACGGAAAACGACCTCAAGCTGCCGGATGATTACAAGTATCCTGACGGCAAGCCCGGCGAACCGGTCAAACCCAAGCTCGTCACTTGGGGCGACACAAAGAACACCAAGGCCTACCAAGGCGTGCAAACGAAGAGCGAGGAGGATCTCCGCGCCCAGTTCGCCAAATGGATGACCTCGCCGGACAATCCACGCTTCGCCATGACCATTGCGAACCGCCTGTGGAAGCGCGCCTTCGGCATCGGTGTGCGCGAACCCGTCACCGATCTCGATGATCCCGAAGCTTCTGTGAATCCACCGCTGCTGCGCCACCTCGCCGCCGAGATGGTGCGCCTGAAGTTTGATCTGAAGCAGTTCATGCGCCTGCTCTACAACACGCAGACTTATCAGCGTGAGGCCACCAGCCACGAGATGGCCGACAGCGGCGCGTATCTTTTCCCCGGCCCAATTCTACGCCGCATGAGCGCCGAACAGGCCTGGGACTCCTGCGCCACGCTCGTCGTCGGTGCCGATGTGGACAAATTCAAAGCCAATCGCGGTGAAACCTACGCCAAGGTCATGAACATCGACTTCGGCAAGGACGCCTCGCCTGACGCGATCAAGACGCAGATTGAAAACGCCATCACCGGTATGCGCCAGTATGGCGGCCCGAATGGCGGCAATCCGAAGAACAACGCCAAGAAGAAGCGCATGCGCATGCAGCCCGCCAGTGGTGGTGAGGAAGACCTCACCGTCGCCCCGCCTGTGCGCGACGGCCTCGTCCTCGCCCGCGCCTCCGAACTCCCGCAGCCGGAGCGTGACCAGCATTTCCTCCGCATGTTTGGCCAGAGCGACCGCCAGATCGCCGACAGCAACAGTGATGAAGGCAGCATCCCGCAGGTGCTCATGCTCATGAACGGCGAAGCGCAGCGCGTCATCGGCCAGAACGATTCCCTCGTCATCAAAACGGCCTCCGCGCAAAAATCGCCCGAGCAGCAGATCGAGAGCCTCTACCTCAGCTTCTTCAGCCGCAAACCCAAGCCCGACGAACTCGCCGACGCTGTCGGTGCCATCGGTTCCGGCCTCACTATGCGTGATTTGAGCTGGGTGCTCTTCAACACACGCGAATTCGTCTTCGTGGAATAATCAAACCTTCAACGTCGCCACTCCATGAACCTTCAAAACCAACTCGATTCGATCACCCGCCGGACCTTCTGCGAACGCTGGGCCAAAGCAACACTCGGCGTCACCGTGCTGCACGGAGCCGCACGTCATGGATTTGCCGCAGAAACCGCCGCCGCTACACCTGTCAGCGGTCCCGGCTTCGGCAAGGCCAAGAACATCATCTTCCTACAGATGATCGGCGGCATGTCGCACATCGACACACTTGATCCGAAAGACGGACCGACACAGGGACCTAAAGCGCCGATCAAAACGAAGGCCGACTTCCAGCTCGGTGGCACCATGGAAAATCTCGCGAAGCATGCGGACAAAATCAGCATCATCCGCAGCATGACCTCAAAGACCGGCGTGCATGCGGCAGGTCAATACGTCATCCGTAGCGGTTACGAGGAGCGCGGCACCATCAAGCACCCGAACATCGGCGCCTGGGCGCAGCATTTCAAAGGCAGCAGCCACAAGACGCTGCCCTCCAATGTCTGCATCAATCGTCAGCCGCAAAACGGCAACGGCTTCTTCCCCTCCAGCTTCGCCCCGCTGCCCATCCTCGATCCCGATGCCGGCCTGCAATACTCGCAGAGCGACGCCACCCCCGATGTGCTCTCCAAGCGCCTCGCCATGCTCGACAAGCTCGACGCCGGTTTCCGCGAGCGCTTCCAAACCGCTGGGGTGAAGAGCTACACCCAGTTCTACGAGAAAACCGTCAGCATCATGTCCAGCACGGATCTCGAAGCCTTCCGCCTCGACGACGAACCCGCCGCGCTCCGTGAAAAATACGGCCAGAACAAATTCGGCCAGGGCTGCCTGCTCGCACGTCGCCTCGTTGAGAAAGGCATCCGCTACATCGAAGTCGCCAAAGGTGGCTGGGACATGCATAACAACATTGAGGAAGGTCTCGAAGAGCACGGTGCCGAGCTCGACGTGGCTCTCTCCGCCCTGCTCGAAGATCTCCAGTCACGCGGCCTGCTCGAAAGCACGCTCGTCGTCCTTTGCTCCGAATTCGGACGCGGCCCCAAGATCAATGGCAACGCCGGACGCGACCATCATCCGAAGGTCTTCTCCACCCTGCTCGCCGGTGGCGGCATCAAAGGCGGCTTCATCTACGGCTCCAGTGACAAGGAAGGCATGGCCGTGGCCGACAAACAGACCAGCCCGCAGGACTTCCTCAGCACCATCGGCTGGAGCCTCGGCCTGCCCGTCGATGAAGTTGTCATGTCCCCCAGCAACCGCCCCTTCACCGTCGGCGACAAAGGCAAGCCGGTGATGGACGTGTTTGCGTGAGGATGATGTGTTCAGGACATCCTCCGCATCCGAAGCACCCAATGCTCACGGGCTCCCTTTGAATCTTGTTCAGAAGAGCTGTCGCAACAAAGGAGCCTTGCGCAAAATCAAGGCGCTCGCCGCCCACGACAGGAAAAAGCCCAGGCTGACCACAACGGAGAATTTTACCGCCAGCGGCAGTGTGGTGATGTCCAGGAAGAGATAGGCGATGGGATAAAGCACCACCGGGTGGATGAAGTAGATGCCCAGAGAATTGGCCGCGAGGCTGCGCTGAACAGGACCGGGGGAATTGAAGCAGCGCTTAAACAACGCCCCCACTCCCAGCAACCCGGACAGGCTCAAGGCATTGAACACGGCAGCGGTCAGCAGCTTCAACACAGGCTTCATTTGCGATGCCGCATGCAGTGTCGAGGACTCGCTGTCCAAGTGCAGCACCCGCGCCAAGGTTTCTAGAGAGCGTTCGTCGGTCCCGAGGCCGAGGATGGCGGCATAAAGCGCCATGGAAACCCCGAGCAGCACCAGCCACGGCGCAGGCCGGGGATTGTAGCCCTCGGAAGTGAACCAGCGATTGCGCCACGCCACCAGCCCGAGGATGAAAAAGCTCGAGTAAATGTGAATCCGGTGGGGCATGACGGCCACAATATGACCAAAGATGTGAAACCGCCCGTGCGTGTCCCACACTGCCTGCACCGCAAACATGCCGAGCGTCATGACCGCCCAAAAGACGACCAGCATCCACCAGGACGGGATCCAGACACGATCAGGTCGTCTCATCAGCCCCGGCATCACCTTGCAGGCCAGTGTGAACAGCACAAAGAACACCATCAGCACCCCCAGGAACCAGTAAGGCCCCTGGTGGTAATGCAGCCGCCAGAACTCGCCGGTGCAGAACTCAAACCATCCGATCGGATTCTTCCGGGCCAGGTAAATCAGATAATCCGCAGACGGATTCACCAGCAGCACTCCCAGCACCCAGGGGCCGCCGATTCGGAGAAACTTGCTCTTCAAGAACTCCCCCGCCCCTCTGGCAGCCAGCGACGGCAGTGCAAAGTAAGCGGCAATAAAAAACATCGCCGTCATCAAGGTGGGCTCCACCAGCATGACCATGAGCGAGAAGACCACACTGCGTTGCGAATCGATCACCGCATAATAGGGCGGTCCATATTCCATGTAGCTGATCGCTCCGTGCAGCACCACCACCCAGATGGCCACGAGAGATCTCATGTTGTCTAAAAAGTAAAGACGTTCCGCCTTGTTGGACATGCTTCCCTCTCACGCATCACCCGGCAAAACTCAAGCGCTTAGCCACGCCTGCCCGCAATCGCGCACTGGGCACTGGGCACATTCCGAAGCGTCCCGTTTCGAGCAAGTCTCCTGGACATCTGGCGTTTTCTGCGACGCATGCTTTCATCGTCGGCGACAAAGGCAAGCCGGCGATGAACGTGTTTGCATAGTGGTTCAACTCGCGCATCGTCACGGATGCCATCCTGCCGCCGGGCTTTGGGCTTCCTTGGGATCGTTCTCACGGTCGGTCTGGCTTCGTGTGATCATGATGATCCGAAAAAGTTTCCAGGCGAGTATGTGTATCGCGGCAAACAGGGCCATGTCGAGTCGCTGAACTTCAATGCCGACGGCACCTTCCGTCATGAGCTGTATGCGGATGAAAAGTCATACATTGCCCATGGAGCGACCCTGTTCGCGCTCCAGGGCAAATGGACCTTCAAAGACGGCAAACGCACGGCGCAACTCCTGAATCTGCATCCCGTTCTTTATCCGTTCACCGAACCCCCGATCCAGGTTTATTATGGCGATCTGCACTGGACGCCCTGGTTTGATTACAAGCCGGCGATCATCTTCGACGAGAATGCGTTCTACTGGCTGGTGAAGATTCCAGCGCGGACGGACATTCGAAAGGTCGAGTTCCGCTATCCGTGAGTGGGGAATGAGCAAACATGCAAAGCTGCGTGAACTGATGGCGTTTTCCTGCTCCGCATGCTTTCATCGTCCTCCACCATGACCTCCCGCCGCCATTTCCTTTCTGCTACTACGGCAGCCTTTGCCGCCTCGTCGTTTCACATCTTTGGCGCAGATCCGGCAAAGAAGTATCGCACGGCTTTGATCGGTTCCGGCTGGTGGGGGATGAACCTTTTGAAGGAGGCGCTCGCTTCTGGCCGCATCAAGGTCTGTGCGCTGTGCGATGCGCATGAGGACGTCGCTTCGAATGCCGGTGACGATGTGAACGGCCTCTCCGGCGACGATCCAAAACTGTACAAGGACTACCGTGAGCTGCTGGAGAAGGAGAAGCCCGAGATCGTCATCATCGCCACGCCGGATCACTGGCATGCACTGCAAACCATCGCCGCGTGCAAAGCGGGCGCGCATGTGCTGGTGGAAAAACCGACGGGACACACGATCAACGAGAGCAAGGCGATGGTGAAGGTCGCGCGTGAGGCCGGAGTCGTCGTGCAGGTCGGTTTGCACCGCCGCATCGGCCCGCATCACGTCGAGGCGATGAATTTCCTCAAGTCCGGTGCCGTGGGCAAGGTCGGCATGGTGCGCGCCTTCGCGATCAGCAAGGGCGGCGCTGAACAGCCGAAGCCGAACAGCCAGGTGCCCGAGGGAATGGACTGGGAGATGTGGTGCGGCCCGGCGCCGATGCGCCCCTTCAACACCAAGCTGCATCCCGGCGGCTGGCGGCACTTCCTCGATTACGCGAACGGCACCATGGGCGACTGGGGTGTGCATTGGCTCGACCAAGTGCTTCTATGGAGCGGTGAGAAGGGCCCGAAGAAAGTCTTCTGCACCGGCGGCCGCAACATCGCCGGTCCTGCTGTGCTCAATGACCAGGAGCAGACCACCGACGCGCCGGATCATCAGATGGCCACGTTCGAGTTCGAGCAGTTCACCGCCACCTGGGAGCACCGCAAATTTGCCGACAACAACAACGAGAAGCACAAGATCGGCTGCTACTTCTACGGCGAGAAAGGCGTGCTGCACATCGGCTGGCGCGACGGCTGGACCTTTTACCCCGTCGATCCGAAGAGCGGCGAGAAGCACGGCAACCACCAGCTTCAAGAACCCGACGGCCACAACATCGCCCTCCTCTGGGCTGATTTCATCGACGCCATCGAGAAAAAGCGGAAACCCGTCGCCGACATCGAAAGCGCCCACCGCTCCTCCTGCCTGCCCATGCTCGGCATGCTCAGCTACAAAGCCGGCCGCAGCATCCAGTGGGATGCGGAGAAGGAAGAGATCGTTGGGGATGCGGAGGCGAGCAAACTGCTGAGCCGCGCGTATCGCGGCGAGTGGAAATATCCCGTGTAGGCGAAGCAATCCTACTCGTCCTCCTACTCGTCCTCTATTCTTCCGCTGAGCCACACCCAGCGATTCCAAGCCCGCGCTGAACCTGCTTTCGTGAAGCTCGAATCTCGTGGCTTCGATTCACCCGCAACCATCGAGGAGGAGTAGGAGGACGAGTAGGAGTAGGATTTTGCCGATCCGCTCCCACCTTGACCCCGCCTTGACCGGCGCAGCCGACTTGACGATCCCTTGACCTCTCGACCGCCTCCCTCTACCTCCCCCCATGCCCCGCAACTACACGCTGCACAGCACGCACGACTCCGCCCCACGCATCGACTACAAGGCGGAGCTCAACGAGCAGCAGTACGCCGCCGTCACCAGCCCGCCGGGGCAGGCGCTGGTCATTGCGGGCGCGGGATCGGGCAAGACGCGCACGCTGACCTACCGCGTGGCGTGGTTGCTGGACAATGGCATCCCGCCGGAGTCCATCCTGCTGCTCACCTTCACCAACAAGGCCGCGCGCGAGATGCTGGAGCGCGTGCAGGCGCTCGTCACCACGGACACCACGCGCCTCTGGGGCGGCACCTTCCATTCCATCGGCAATCGCCTGCTGCGCTACAACGCCGAGCGCCTCGGCTACCGCAAAGGATTCTCCATCATGGACCGCGAGGATCAAAAAGACCTCATGGAGACCGTCATCGGTGCTAGCGGCATCGACGTCACCAGTTACAAGTTCCCCAAGGCCGAAGTCCTCGGCGACATCTACTCGCTCGCCGACAACACGCTCTGCAAGCTCCCCGAGATCATCACCTCGCGTTATCCTTACTTTGAGCAAGTCGCCGAGGGCATCTTGAAGCTGCGCAAGCTCTACCAGGACAAGAAGCGCGAGACCAACTGCATGGACTTCGACGATCTGCTGTCGCTCACTGTCCAGCTCTTGGAGGAAAACGACGACCTGCTGGAGCGCTACCGCCGCCAGTTCGAGTTCATCCTCGTCGATGAGTATCAGGACACCAACAGCCTCCAGTGCTGCTTCATCGAGCTGCTCACCGGCCCGCAGGGCAATCTCATGGTCGTGGGCGATGACGCGCAGTCCATCTACTCCTGGCGCGGTGCCGATGTCTCGAACATCCTCAACTTCGCCGAGCACTGGCCCCGTGCCCGCACGCACAAGATCGAGATCAACTACCGCAGCGTCCCCGAGGTACTGAATCTCGCCAATGCCGCCATCGCCATGAATCGCGGCCAGGTGCCGAAGACCCTGCGCCCTGCCCGCGAGTCCAGCGGCACGCTGCCCGCCCTCGTCGCGCTCGATTCCTCCTCCGCGCAGGCCGCCTTCATCGCCCAACGCATCCTCGAGTTGCAGGACGAGCAGGGCCTCGACCTCAACGACATCGCCATCCTCTACCGCGCCCACTTCCACAGCATGGAGGTGCAGATGGAACTCACCCAGCGCGGCATTCCGTTCCAGATCACCAGCGGATTGCGCTTCTTCGAGCAGGCGCATGTCAAAGACGTCGCCGCCTTCATGAAGTTTGCCGTGAACCGCCAGGACGAGGTCAGCTTCATGCGCATGGTCCGCCTCATCCCCGGCATCGGCAACGCCAGCGCCGTCAAGCTGTGGACCGACTGGCTCAAAACCGACGCCGCTAAGTCCGAAGCCATGCCCGCCAGCTTCTCCGAGATCCTGCTGCCGCTCAAAGTGCCGAAGAAGGCCAAGGAAACCTGGGATCAGGTCGCCTACGTGCTCGATGAAATGATCGGTGCCGAAGGCCGACCCGCCGCACCCGCTTTGATGATCCGCAGCATCGTCGAAGGCGTGTATGAGGACTACATGAAGACCAAGTTCAAAAACTACGAACAGCGCCAGCAGGATCTCGAACAGCTCAGCAACTTCAGCGACCGCTTCACCGATCCCCTCGAATTCCTCAGCCAGCTTTCCCTGCTCAGCGGCGTCGATACCGACAACAAACCCGACCAGCAGCAGCAGGACCGCGACGCCGTCACGTTAACCACCGGCCATCAGGCCAAAGGCCTCGAATGGAAAGTCGTCTTCGCCATCTGGCTCGCCGACGGCATGTTCCCCCACAAACGCGCCATCGACGAAGGCGGCGACACCGCCCTCGAAGAAGAACGCCGCCTCTTCTATGTCACGGTGACAAGAGCCAAGGACGAGCTGTATCTCACCTACCCCGTCATCAACCACCAGGCGAGAGACGGTGACATCATGATGCGTCCCTCACGCTTCATCACCGATCTGCCGAAGGATTTGGTCGAGGTGTGGAATGTGAAGAGCGGGTGGTAGCGCGCTTCGTGCGGGCAAGGTGTCACCATGAGCACACTTACTTGCCTCATTTTTTTGGTTCACGTTCGATCAATGGCCTCCACTTTTGAGAAGTGAAGTAGTTTGCAACTTGGCGGCGCACATGAGGAGAGAGTCCATTGAATAAGTCTCCCGCGACACGTTTGGCTTTTGCCAGACGTTCTTCATCTGTGGTCTCAGAAGAAGCGGCTTCCCATGCTTTTTTTGCGACTTTTTCAACCGCTTCACGCATCCGATCATCGAGTGATGGCGCTTTGTGAAGTTGCGGATTTGCAGTGCTCGTCACTGGGATACTGGCGGCTGCGCGTCGGGCGTGTTCGTGTTGCTTGGGACGCGGGCAGGGAGGCGGGGCTGGATTGAGGAATTCGCGGAGCATGTTGAAGGAGACTTGCTCGGGCTTGAGCAGGGCCTTCAGGAACGGGTCTTGGAGTTCGCGACCCGCTTGGGCTACGGCGGTCGTCAGCCAACCAATCGCTTCTTCGATGGTCTTCGGTTGAGGTGTGTTAATCTTGTCCGCCGCTCGGTGGTCAGACATGAAAAAGCGCCTGCCTTTTTCATCCGGGTTTGCGAGTAAGCCAAGATAAGCCGTTGCCCGCCGAGCAAGCGCAAACGGACAATCAGAGCGCGCTTGTGCAAGGTTTCCGAATGCAACTCCGGTTCCAGCGCAACTCAGTTTTACCCGCTCATCCGTGATTTCCGCTTTTATGTGGTCCGAAAGAGATAGTCCACACACCCAGGCGCTTTGTAGTGCATTCAGTTTTTCAGATCCACGCCGTCCCTCCGCCCCGCCCCATTCATACCAGTATCCACGAACGTCGGTCTGATAGTCGACTTTGGTTGGAAGGGCAGGAAGGTTTTCGCGGAACAGTCTAATCGCTGCTTCAATATCGCCAGCGCTCCGATAGGTCTTTCCGAGGTCAACCAATGCACAAAGCCTTTCAGGTTCGGCAGCGATGTCGGCCCTCGCCGCCGCGACGGCTATTTCCTTTCGACGTTGTTCGCTGAACTGGTGCGGCAGTTCGCGCTGTAGCCGTGGACCGGCGTGGATGATTTTCGAATGGGTTTCGCGACTGACTCCACCGTCCCGACTCGTCTGAACGGTCTGGCGAACGATGGCACTCCAGACTTCTGCGATATTGGCTCCCAAGGCTTGTTCCGCAGCAACCAGGATTGCGGCGGCTACTTTGCGGTGTCGGGTGAACACATGCCCGGCGCTTCGGACGGCTGCCGCTTCTTCACCCAGCAAATCCACGACGAGCGTTTGCACCCACTGACGGTCCACGCCGACCAAGTCGGCGAGGACTTTTTCATCGAGTCCGGGAATGCCGACGGCATGACATGCGGCGACGTAAACGAGCGCATCGAAAAGAGTGCGGTCGCTTTTTTGAATCTTCTCCTCCTTCAACCGGGTGAGCAGGGAGACGACGTGGTTCCGCAGTCCTTCCGGCCCGAAGCGCACGGCGAGCAATCCGCCAAAGAATGAGCCTTCGTCACGCTCCGGGGCATCGCCTTGCACCGCGTGCAGGAGCGCGGTCACCTGCTCGTCCGCCGTGCCCAAGGATGCAAGCTCGCGCAAGCCGTCGGCACCGCATTTGCGCCACGCTTCGACGAGCACGTTCGCGTCTTCCGGCCTCAAGATTTTCAGCGTGATGTCTTCATGCCGCTTCAACGACGCCGTCCGTGCGTCTTGTTCACACCGAAAGTAGAGCCAGTCCGAGTCTCGCGCGGCGAACAGGAAGTGAACGTGTGAATGCCCGGCGGCGTGAAGAAGCCGCGCGGCCTCACGAAAGTCCTTCACAAGATTCTCGGCGTCGTCGGCGACGATGAGCCAGTGCTTGGCAGGGTTCAGGGAAATGACGTGCTCGGGTGGCAGACCCACACGAGTGGTCGGTCGCCAGAGGACATTCCAGCTTCCGCTGTTCACGGCATCGGCGGCGGCTTGCAGGAGAAGCGTCGTCTTGCCTTCGCCACCAGCGGCCCGGATGAGTTGCAGTGAACCGTCGTCTTTGACGGTTCGAGCGGAAGCGAATCGTCTGGCTATCTCCGCAACGGCGGCCCGGCGCGGGATGTCTGCGGAGATTGCGTGCCGCCAAGTCGGAGTCGCCCCGTCGAAGTATCGGATGACTTCCTCGGGGCGGAGCGGTGACAGGCCAGCGAGGTAAGGTGAGTCAATGAGTTCCCACCCAGCCAGCGGGGGCGTGATGACCGCTGCGGCAGCGGGTGTGCTTGGCGCAACGCCTGCGATCTCACCGAAGATGGAATGGCAGTCTATGCCGCCGTAGCAGAGGAAGCGGCCCCGAGTGATGGCGGGCGCGACTCGCTCAAACAGCTCCTTGTATTTCAAGTTCACCGCGGCCTCATCGGTTTCGCGGAAACACCAGATGACGTTCAACTGAGCGTCATCTTCAGCGGCAACCTTGGCGAGAGTCCGGGCGAACACGTCATCCCAGCCACCATAGGCCGCAACAATGAGAGTTTTCTGTTTCAGGATTCTGCGAAGAGAATCCCGAAGGTCGGGACGTTCTGAAGTCAGTTGAGCCGATGTGTGTAACGTGTCGGAATCGCGCCAGAAACCGTGAAGGTGG
Source organism: Prosthecobacter sp. (assembly GCF_034366625.1). Lineage (NCBI taxonomy): Bacteria > Pseudomonadati > Verrucomicrobiota > Verrucomicrobiia > Verrucomicrobiales > Verrucomicrobiaceae > Prosthecobacter > Prosthecobacter sp. The sequence goes on along the minus strand of NZ_JAXMIH010000019.1, from coordinate 1,871 downwards.
ATGACCTCCACTGCGCCACTCTCACGAACATCTGCAAGTTTGCCGTCTGACTGAACGACACGCCAGAGCGCCCGCGCCTTGCACGACTCAATCGCGAGAGACAGCAGGGGGTCGAAGTTAGTCGTGAGGATGGGGCCAGGAAAATGAGGCTTCGGTTGGCTCAGGTCCCGACAGACAAGTTGCGCGAGTTGCTGTGTGCCGGCTGGGATATACCAGTCGCAGTCCTTGCCGTTTTTGGCGAAGTTCGAGTCGGTGCCGGCCTTTCGGCTTTTTAAGACCGCAGCCTCAATGACGCGATTCACGGCGGGCTGACCAACATTCCCTTGCAACCACTCCATCGCTGCTTGGTAGGCGTCACCGCCGGATTTTCCTGCCATCGCAGCGTTATAGCGCGGAAGTTCTGGCGCGGCTCGCTTGCAGATTTCTTCACGAACAAGTTCAAGCATCGGTGCAACGCCGGGAACGCCGCCGCCTGTATCACCAGACAAAGGTGCGCCTACTAGGAATGCAATCGGGTGGTCGCAGTAGCGGGCGATTGAGATGAGCGCGGCTTTGTCGAGGAGCTTAATCACAGTGGTGTTTCGGAATTCTCCTATGAGGCTTTGCCATCAAAGCGGAGGCCAGTTGGGATGGCAACAAGGATTCAGGAAGAGAGCTGGAACTTGCTCTCCGGTTTGAATCGCAGCACATCCAGATTCCAAGTGATCACCGAACACTCCATCCACAGCGTCCACCTCCCCGCGCCGCCGCTGCAACGGGATTTGCCCGGCTTCACGCTGCGGCATGCTGTCGAGACCTACACCGCCCCGGTGAAGGACTGGCCCTCGCTCACCTGGAGCCATCGCCGTTCCGACGACGCCCTCGCCACTCGCGTAACCATCGACATCGAGTCCCAAACCGCCGACACGATCACCACCGCCCTTTACATCGTCCACCAATCCCCCAACCTCACCCAAGTCCGCCACACCTTCCGCCGCCAAGGCTCCTCATGGACGCTCCTGCGACGGGAGGAAGGCCCGGAGATCAGGATTTGAAAAGAAATGAGGGCCTACGGAACACACGGAATACGCGGAAGACAGATTCACTGAAAGATGGGTTTGAATCGACTCCATCGGTGCGGATTCCTCTTTCCGTTTGTTCCGCGTGTTCCGTAGGCCACTCAAAAGTGTTTTAATGCCTTCATGACCGAACACCAAATCCCCAGCACCATTCTCCCCGCGCCGCGCAAGGCGTGGATTCATCGCTCCACCAATGTCGAAGCGAAGGACTGCCTGCTGTTTCTCGATGGCGAGCTGTACACGGAGCGCGTGAAGGCTCCGGCCATCCTCGAGGCGAAAGCGACGGGTGCGTTGAAGCCGGTGACGTGTGTCTATCTGACGAATGCGAGCGCGGCGGGGCGGCAGGCGGATTACACCTGCAACGCGGCCTTCGCGGACTTCCTGGCGCGGGAGATGCCGCCGTGGATCGAGCGGGAGGCGGGGCGGTTTGAGCGGCTGTTTCTGTGCGGGCTGAGTTTGAGTGCCTTGCAGGCCGTGTTCACCGCGCTGCGGCATCCCGGCGTCTTTGCCGGTGTGCTGGCGCAGTCGCCCTCCGCGTGGTGGCAGGACGAATGGCTCGCCGAATCCCTCCCCGCGATGCCAACGACACCGAACCGCTTCTGGCTGAGCGTGGGCGGACTCCCCCGAAAGGGACTTCTTCTTCGCGATGTTGCCCTCTGGAGCGGAGCACAGGAGCCTGTCAGAAAGTTTGTGTGGAGGGGCAAGACCGAGGACAGGAACAGATGAGAAGACCCAAAACGAATGAAGACCAAGCGCTTGATGAAGCGCTGGACGTATTGATCGCCAAGAGCGGCCATTCACCAGAAGCGATCA